>JAGRBZ010000707.1 GCA_020433805.1 Anaerolineae bacterium | reverse complement strand
GAAACCCGCAAGGTGCCCCGGTTCCTAACCGGCTGCACGCATTGGGGGTTGAATTTGTGCGGTTTACCTTCAAAGATGCCACCACGGGAAGCCGGCCCGATAATGATGGGGTCCGTTTTTATCGCCGCCAGGTCGAAGAGCTAGACCTGGCCGAAATCAGGTCACTTGTGGTCCTGACCGACGAGACCTATCCGGGCCGTCCCGCATCATTGGCTTCAGAAGAAGATTGGCAGCTTTATATCTCCCGCTGCGCCCGGCGCACGGCTGAAATTGCTAAGGTCTTGGCCCCCTGGCAACCCGCCTTTCAAATTTGGAACGCGCCTGACGTAACAACGCCATCACCCCACTATGACCCCACCTTACCGCCGGAAATTTTTGGAAAGTTATTAGCCGAAACCTATCAAGCCATTAAAAATGTTGACTCAAATCTAACGGTAGTCGCCGGTGGGCTGGTTTCGGGTCAACCGGCCTGGTTGCAAGCGGTGCTCGCCTCCTTAGGCGGACATCTCCCGGCTGATGTGGTAGCCATCCATCCCTACACCAAACGCCCAACGGCTGATTGGCCTGACCCTGAGTGGGGAACCGGGACCGTCGGTGATTTGCTGCACAGCTATCGGCAAGTGACCGCCTTACCGCTCTGGTTGACCGAAATAGGGATCGACACCCTGGATAATGACGATCAAGCCGAGTATCTGCACCGCATCTATCAAACCATCACCGATACCTATATCAATATCGTAGAGCAAGTTTTCTGGTTTTGCTTTGCCGACACCATGGCCCACGGGTTCGGTCTGGTCGATACGGCAGGCTGGCCCAAACCGGCCTACCATGCCTTTACTGCCGTAGCGCATCAATTCTCTATCGCCCAGGCGGTGAGTACCGCAACGACGGTGTCACTTGATCGGCTCCATGAATTTGGGCGCTATCTAGAGCAGAACCTTGTTTTCGGCACGCGGGATCATGCCTTTCACCGCCAGATGGAGACAGAGTTACGCGGCAATCCTCAGCAGCTATCGCGAGAAACTATCTGGCGCTTAATGAAACAAATGCTGGCCGGGTCGCCTCATCCCGTGACCGAAGCCGAGGTTAATGGCCTCGATGCCTTACAAGGTCAGAAAGACCTTTACGGGTTGCTGCGATCCGTAGTGCTGGCTACGCACCAAAAAACCGGCGCGTTGAGCGGTCGGCTGGGCGCAAGCAGCCGCATGTCGGCTGAAACCGAGCCAAATGCGATCACCAATATCGAAGCGTTTTCCCAGGTTCTATCCCATATTCAGCCCGGTAACCGTCTGATTGTTATGGATATGGTTAAAGCGACCGCTGATGAAGCACACTTACGCGCTCCGGATGTTTTTGAAACCGATGTTTATGGTTGGCATCGCAACGGCTTAATCGACAATCACGCCTGGAACTTGCAGAAGTTAGTTCGGGCTATCCGCGATCGTGGTTTTCAAGATAAGGTCATGTTGCTTATCCGGCTCGACGGGCCGGATGGCGGGGCCAATGTTAATCCTTTTAGCGCCGGCAGCCTCTATAAATATGAGTTGGCTATCGACAAAATGATCCGCTATCTGGAAAGCGTGCTGCCGGAAGTGCCCTTCAAGCTCGTTTTAGGCAACGAGCCGGACTTGCCCCAAGAACGCCAGTGGAGCGACCCCAATCTCGACGCCCGCACATTTACTTTAAATCAATATGCCCCGGCAGCCGGAGCGTTTATGAAGCGCATTGCCCGCCGGCGGCCCGATGTAACCTTTATCTGTCCGGCGTTGTCAGCGATCTTAAAGCACGACCAGTTGAGCTACTATTCCAACATGTTTGGTCAGGATCGGCCTATTAATCTGGTTCCGGCGCTGCACGGCTATTCCGCCGATGTCGCCACGCTCCCCGGTGATCAACTGAACTTAGTGGAGCAGCAGGCCCAGGCGCTGCGCGTGTGGGGCGGTTTCAAACGCATTACGGGCACAGAAATCGGCTCCGGCGATCCCTTTGGCGATAGTGAGTCGCTGAGTGACAAGGGGCGCTTTGAGGATGTTGCTATCTGGGTTTTGCTCAGTACCGAACATCGTACGCCGCCGTATCAGGATAACAATTGGAGCTTTAAAGTCAACCCGCGGGTTGATGATCCAACGGCCCGTTACCTGGCTGACGTCATTAATCGCAGTAAAACGCGCGTTCTTAGAAATATTCGGGAACAAGACGGGGTTGGCCTACAGATTCTCCAATACCATCCGGTCGACCGTCCGGCCTATGGGGTTGAGTATGTCGAGCACAATATGCCCTCCTTTTTGGTTTCCGGACAGACCAACAGCGTGCGGATCACCGTGCGGAACACAACCTATAAGACCTGGCCGGCGGGCGGCCCTTATCCGGTGCGGATAGGCTATCATTGGCACACAACCAGCGGCGATAGCGTACCCAACAATTTATGGGATGATCTGCGGACACAGTTGCCCTACGATGTTGTACCGGGGGATACCGTGACGCTCAACTGCAATGTGGGTGCGCCACGAACCCCAGGAATTTATGAGGTTCGATGGGATATGGTTGAAGAGCTGCGCACCTGGTTTGCCTGGCAAGGCGTACCCACGCTCAATCTGCGGGTTACGGTCAAAGACGAAATAACACAACCGCCACCGGAGCCGCCTGACGGTTTAAGGGTAAGCGCCAGCCATAATAACCAGCACCAGGGCATCGACAATCTACAGCAAGCCATTGATAACAATGTCTACACCCGCTGGAGTACGCAGCAGACGCAGAGACCGGGCATGTGGTTTCAAATTGATCTGGGAGAAAGCCGAACGGTCAGCCGGCTGCGCCTTGATAATGATAATTCACCGCGCGACTACCCCCGTGGCTACGTTGTCAAAACCTCGCCGGATAGCAACCATTGGGAGACGGTGGCTGAAAAGGCGATTAACGACCGGCCTTTAGATGTCACCTTCAACCCCAGACAGATACGCTTTATTCGAGTCGAACAAACCGGCAGCGACTCGGTCTTTTGGTGGTCGATCCACGGCATCGAGATCGCTAGCGACATT
>JAGRBZ010000706.1 GCA_020433805.1 Anaerolineae bacterium | reverse complement strand
GTTGGTTATGCTTAATAAGCCCGACGTTGAACAAACGCTTAGAAATTATGATGTAGAACTTTTAGAAGAATACCCCGATAGTCTCTTGATCCGTTGTCCAGAGGCGGTACAACAGGCACTATCAGATGCCGGTCTCGAGTTTGAAGATTTGGAACAGCCGGACTCCTGGTATGACGAATCCAGAGGTGCCCTTTTTAATCCTGACCAGATTGGCTACTACGTAATCCAGTTGATCGGCCCGGCTAAAGGCATATGGCTCGATACCATCCGGTCTCAAGGCGGCACTATTCTTGAAGGTTTACCGGGCTACGCCTTGATAGTCACGATGTTGCCCGACCAAGCACAATTGCTGGCCGAAACCGAAAGCTGGGTTGAGAAAATAGGGACTTATGCTCCGGCTTATGATGCTGAGGCAAAAATATTTCCGGGCTTACGCTCCGGCTCAACGGCTCCCACCCGGCAGGTGGAAATATCTTTTTTCAGAGATACGGACGCAACGGCTCTCGTTGAGGAAATCCGCGATGCCGGCGGGCGTGTTTTCTCACAGACTCCGCAAACCGTCATTGCCGTTGTCCCTGTGCCGCTCCTCGACCAACTAGCTCACATAGCGGATGTGCAAGCCATTTTGCCACACACCTTTGCGACCCCACAAAATAATCGCGCTACCGAGATCATGGATATTCCTCATAACCGAACTTTTGGGTCCCTCGTGCTCGATGGCAATGGT
Source organism: Anaerolineae bacterium (assembly GCA_020433805.1). Taxonomy (GTDB): domain Bacteria; phylum Chloroflexota; class Anaerolineae; order 4572-78; family J111; genus JAGRBY01. Next base: position 2,327 of record JAGRBZ010000706.1, on the reverse strand, counting down.
CAGGTGGTGGCTGCCGCCGACACCGGGCTTGATACCGGTAATCCTGATGATATTCACCCTGACTTTAACGGGCGTATCGTAGGTAACAAAATTAAGTCTTGGCCGGTTGACCTGGAGATCCTCAAGGACAAGGAAAAATATGTTGAAGGCGACATGATTATTGACGATGGCCCCGGCGATCCGGCCGGCCACGGAACGCATGTGGCCGGCACGATTTTGGGCAGCGGGGAAGCCGCCACCGGGTGTGACGATGATAAACCGTGCGGCGTCGCTCCTCAAGCCCGCCTTTACTTTCAGGCTATAGGACAGATAGTTCCCGACTGGAAGAAGAAAGGTGAAATAGAGGATGAGCCTGATTATGAACCTCGCACCTCGCGCCAGGTCTTGTGGAGTATTCGAGATGGCGATGACTTGTATCAATTGTTTGAGGATGCCTATGCCGATGAGGAAGCAGGCGGCGGTGGGGCGCGTATCCATACCAATTCCTGGAGTAGGGGTGCCCCGTTAGGCGGCTATCCTGAGCTTTCAAGAGCCGTCGATAGATTTATGTGGACTCATCGCGACATGCTCATACTGTTCGCAGCCGGAAATAATGCTATCGATGAAGATGGTGATGGAGTCATTAATCACGGCAATATTGGGCCGCCCGGTACGGCCAAAAACTGTTTGACCGTTGGCTCTTGTGAAAACGAGCGTCCTGCCAGTGATCTGCTGCCAACCGATTTTAACACCACATGGAATGCGTTGCGAAGCCAACACTCCGGCAAGATTATTTATCCTTCTCTCAAACGAACCGATCATCTGTCTGATAGTCGCAACGATATGCACCCTTCATCGGGGCGCGGTTCATCCGTCAGTAGAATGGTTAAGCCCGATGTTGTCGCACCAGGCACCCATATTCTTTCGACACGTTCCAGGATATTTGATCCTAATGTTGAACTTGGTCCGGGCTGGGGTGAGTTTGAAGACAACAAGCTGTACTGTTGGTTTGGTGGCACCAGTATGAGTACCGCTTTTGCCGCCGGAGCCGCAGCGCTGATACGTCAATATCTGGTTCAAGAACGCAATCATTTCGAGAAGAATGTCAAACCTTCGGGTGCTTTGATTAAAGCTTTTTTGATTAATGGCGCACAAGAGATGACCGGCGAACTCGATGATGAGCGTCCCCAAAGGGCAAACCATATCTACGGCTTTGGTCGTCTCAATCTCGCCGCCTCGCTAGCCGATGGCGCTTTTGATAACATTCATTTTGTCGATGATCCTAATGAGGCTGTTGGGATGAGAACAAGCCGTATCTATGAGGTGCAGGTTGCCGATCCTGAAAAAGCTCTGCGGGTTACGCTAGTTTGGGCAGACAGACCCAACAATATTTTGTTAAAGGGTAAATCCGGCCCAAATCTACAAAACAAACTCTTGTTACATGTTCTAGGACCTGATGGATCGTCTACCTCTACCGATACGCCCGGCAATAATGTCCAGCGTATCGTCATTGAAAAACCAAATGGCACTTATAAAATCCAGATCGATTGCAAAGTGATCATCGAGTCCTCTCCCACAGCGAATTGCAGCGACTGTCAGGATTTTGCTTTAGTTGTCTCGAACGTCACCCATCTTGAACCGGTTGGTGATGCGTAACTTCTAACTATTGGTTATTCATTTATAAAGGTCATTCAAAAGGAGAAAATAATGGCTAACAAGATTCTTTTTATAGCAACTTGTATCGAGCTTGATAGCAACGATTGTCCGGATAAAGAGCTTAGGGTCGATCCGTACAAAGTCTTAATCGACAGCAACAGCCTTGGTGAACGAAAATATACGGAAGGTCAAAATTATATAGAGCTTGATGAGGGTAAGCTCTGGTATTACAAACCGCCTTTCTTCGAGAGCGTTTATGGTCGAGATATTTTCATTGGTCGGGCCTCGGTTAGTGATTACAATTTTGTCTTTACCCGCAAGGAGACCGATGACGGCTGGGAGATAGATATGCCGGAAGAAGAGGGGGAGTTGGATAATCTACAAAATACAGGGTATGCGCGTTGTCAAAAGTTTTTTGGAACCGTCTTTGCAGAATTAAAGTCGCCCGGTCAATCGATGATTACCCTTACCTGGCGGGTTATCCCGATTGGCGAATGGGAAGATGATAGCGAATTTAGCCCGTCGGGTGGGCATAACTGTTGACAGATATTTGGATACAGTAAAAATTAACCACGAATTGCACGAATTTTCACCAATTTTACTATTTGATAGCACAACATTAAACCGTGGAGAGCGGTAAAGACCCCAGGTTTTTGCCTAAATTGTAAGCATGTTGCCCAATTGAGCACCCA
>JAGRBZ010000705.1 GCA_020433805.1 Anaerolineae bacterium | reverse complement strand
CCTGGAATACCAGGCCCAAGTGGCCGAAAGCATTGGTCGCCCGCAAATGGCCTCGAACCTGCGCCGGGCTGCCGAAATGACCGCCGTACCCGATGCTCGCGTCCTGGAAATCTACAACGCCCTGCGCCCCTACCGCTCCTCAGCCGAGGAGTTGGCGGCCATTGCCGATGAGCTGGAAAACCAGTACGGCGCGAAAGTGTGCGCCAACTTCGTACGCGAAGCCTGCCAGGTTTACAAAAAACGCGGTCGGCTCAAAGAGGATGCGTAGTTGGTGGGTTGGTTGGTTAGTTGGTTAGTTGGTTGGTTAGTTGGTTGGTTGCTAACAAACTATCAAACCATCAAACTAAGAAACCATCAAACCATCAAACTACCAAACCATCAATGTTCTTCCCAAAAACGTGGGGGCGAGTTGAAGTGACTTGCCCCCACGGGGGAACCTTAAAGATCATGGGATGAGTTAACTTCCTCAGATGACTGTAGTGCGTAGTCCGTAGTGCGTATTTCGTAGTGGATATCTCGCGCGGTAGGCTACGCAATACGCACTAGATTACTCCATCAAAATGGGAAGTTATTAAATACTCACTCCTAAATTACAGAGAGTTGTCTCGTGAGTATTATAGCAGGAATCGACGTAGGAAATTCTACAACAGAAGTCGCCATCGCAGAGATGTCAACAACCGGCGGCAAACCGCGCTTTCTGGGGTCGAGCCGGGTCAGTACCACCGGCATCAAAGGCACGCTAAGCAACATCCCCGGCATTGTGTACGGTTTGGAAGATGCGGCCAAGGCGGCAGGCATTGAGGTCAGCGACATCGACCTGGCTCTGCTCAACGAAGCTACCCCGGTTATCGGCGATATCGCGATGGAGACCATCACCGAAACGATCATCACCGAGTCGACGATGATCGGCCACAACCCCGGTTCGCCGGGGGGCATTGGCATTGGTGTGGGCGTTACCACTCACATCAACGATCTCATCAACGTTAAACGCGGCGAGAAGATTATCGTCATTATCCCCAAAGGTTACGACTTTGAGATTGCCGCTTCGATGATCCGCCGCGCCCTGGAGTTTGGGGTCGATGTTCAAGGCGGCATCATTCAATCGGATGACGGCGTCTTGATCGCCAACCGCATTCCGAAAATTTTGCCCTTTGTCGATGAAGTCCAGCTGATCGATCACGTGCCGCTCAACATGCTGGCCGCGGTCGAAGTGGCGGCCAAAGGGCAGGTTATTCGCCAGTTGAGCAACCCCTACGGCGTGGCTACGGTGTTCGAGCTGACGCCGGAAGAAACGGCGATGATCATCCCCATCTCGAAGGCGCTGATCGGGCTGCGTTCGGCAGTGGTCATTCGCACCCCTGAAGGCGATGTCAAAAGCCGCCGCATTCCGGCCGGTACGCTCACCCTCATCGGCGAGCGGCACACGCTCACCGTCGATATGGACAGCGGGGCCGACGCCATCATGGAGATGGTCACCGATGCGATGCCCCTCACTAACGTTACCGGCGAACCCGGCACCAACGTCGGCGGGATGATCGAGCGAGTGCGCCACACCATGAGCGAAATGACCGAAAAGCCGATGGCCGACGTCAAAATCCGCGATATTCTGGCCGTCGATTGTCTGGTGCCGCAAAAGGTATCGGGCGGGCTGGCCCAGGAGTTCTCGATGGAAAACGCCGTCGGCCTGGCGGCGATGGTCAACACTGACCGCCTGCTGATGAACCGGCTGGCCGAAGCCCTCTCCGAGCGCATTGGCGTGCGGGTTGAGTTAGGTGGCGTGGAGGCCAATATGGCTATCTTAGGCACGCTCACCACGCCCGGTATCAGTACCCCCCTGGCTATCTTAGACCTGGGGGCCGGTTCCACCGACGCCGCCATTCTGCATAAGGGTAATCCGGTGCGCAGTATGCACCTGGCCGGGGCGGGCAATATGGTGACGCTGCTCATCCAAACTGAGCTTGGCCTGGAAGATTTCGAAGTGGCGGAGAAGATAAAGTTCTTCCCGCTTGCCAAAGTGGAGAGTATGTTCCACATCCGCAATGAGGATAATTCGGTCAGCTTCTTTGAAGAGCCGCTCGACCCCAGCCTGTTTGGCCGGGTGGCGCTGGTGCGCGAGGAAGGCGATCTGATACCAATTAACACCCAATATTCTTTAGAGCGTATCCGCCAGGTGCGGCGCGAAGCCAAAGAAAAGGTCTTTATGCGCAACAGCCTGCGGGCGCTGCAATCGGTGGCCCCCAATGGCAATATCCGCACCATCGATTTTGTGGCGATTGTCGGCGGTTCGGGCCGCGATTTCGAACTGTCGCAGATGCTGGTCGAGCGGCTGGCCGGCTACGGGATTGTCGCCGGCACCGCCAACATTCGCGGCGTCGAAGGCCCGGTCAATGCCGTGGCAACCGGTCTGGTACTGAGCTATTTCGAGCGACAGAAGGCTGGTTGATATGGCCCCAACCAACGTTACGACGAATGAAGATCGTCCGGCTATCCACATTGCTTTGGCCGCCGGTTTGACGGATGAGGCCTTCAAGTGGGTCGCCATCGGAGCCGAGGAAGAAGGCGTACCGTGCCGTCGGGTTTCGACCCAGGGCAGCGACCCGGTCGCCATTGCCTACGATGCGGCTATGAGTTCCCGCTTTGGCGTCGGCGTCGGCGTGGCTGGGAGCACGATTGTCGTTCACGAACTGCACATGCCGTCGGAACAGCCGATACTCACCTTTGAAAGTAAAGACGATTTCGGGCAATACTGTCGGCTGGCCGGTGGGAATGCCGCCCGTTTTATTATCCGGATGCCGTTTCGATTTGAATTGGAACCTGATCCACCAACAGAATACCATCCGCAACCAGCAGCACAGAGAGAATCACACAACACCCACTCACCAACACCTCCGCGCCCCGACGATACCGGCGTGGATCCGGAGCTTGTAAGAGCCATCACCAAAATTGTCGCTCGAATAATTCACGACTTACGCAGTTCGAGACCCTAAAGGTTTCCGAAGACACCTTTCAAGCAAAATTTAGAAACAATCAAGCTTATATTTTGTCCTGAAGTCGACTTATAAAACCTTTAGGGTCTGGG
>JAGRBZ010000704.1 GCA_020433805.1 Anaerolineae bacterium | reverse complement strand
AAGAGATCAAAAATGACATTTCCCTGGGGATGAATTGCACCACGTAATTTCGACAATCCCCGGCCGGCATCATCCACATGGCAAAGAACACGCATACACACGACGGTGTCATACTCCCCATAATGCGGGACTTTATCTAGATCATATACATCCACGGACATCGTAGACAAATTTGAAGCGAGTACATTTTCTTGGAGTGCGTTAACCATATTCTCTGAAATATCTGTAGCCATAACACTTTTCGCACGCTTCACAAGCTCTTGCGTAAAGAAGCCGGGGCCACATCCAATCTCTAGAACTCTTGCGTTTGGCTTCAAATGCTTCAACACGAAAGCTAACTCACGCCGGCTAATTTCGCGCCTATATGCTGAGTTATCACGCACTATATCAATGTAACTTTGGGATTTTCGACCATAATATTCTGCTACATTGTCATTTACTATTTTAGTCATTAAATTTCTCCTTTTTACTATAAGATCAAGATGATCTACATAAACCCATTCATTGTTGGGATACCGCATACCAACTAAGTACCTGAACATACATTCTGCGGTATTTTTGTTTTGAAAAATTTTCACAAAGAGGGGAATATAGTCTGCCCGGATGACTGTTGGTGCTTTTTCTCGGATTTATATCATCCTGCAAAACCCTAAAAACCTTTTGCTCAAATATTGTTTACTCATGATGATAAAGACTCTCAAGGCTATCCTATCGTTAGTTCCACTCACATAATTTGTACCTTGGACTTTACACTAATTGATAAGTCATCCAATTCGGTATCAATATAGGACAGAAGTGTATAAATAAACAGAAGAATACCCATCATTTCAAAAAATTCTTCAAACAAGGTCATAAACTGGTAGGCGATATTCCCCGTACCAACTGTATCTTTCTGCAATCCGCCAATCATTTCAATACCCATAGCCCCAGAGACATAGATTGCGCCTGAAACAATGAACAAGATCATGGTCTTTCTTGGAAGTTGAAAAAGAAACTTGAGATATATCAGCACAAAAATCAATAAGGCGATACCAACAGGGATGATCCAGGCATTATATAATAATCCTGATGCCCCCCTCTTTCGCAGTGGTGCACTTAAGTAGTTATGAAGCACAGAAGATTCATCCACCGATAAAAACAGAAAAACTAGTGCCAATCCCAACCAAAAAAGATAATTATGCTCACCACTCTCTCGCTTTACATAAGCAATAAGACCAAGTAAAAGAGAACAAAACAAAATTGAGATAGAAGCGTATAAAGTAGGAATATTCTGTTCGGCATCAAGGTTAAATATTGAAAAATAACCTGAAGAAATATCAGTACGCCCGAAATAGTAAAAAGCAACCAGGAAATTAGCTATATTTGCAACTGTTAGCAAAATAACAATCACCAGAAAAAACAAACTTACTTTTTTGGGATTTAGAAAAATTCTCATTTTTTACTTACACCTTAATTTTAATTTGGAGTCTGAAAACATTCTTATTTTCAATAACTGAAACGTACTGCTACTAGAAATTGTTGTGAACTGAAAGCGATTTTTCCCTGGGGAGATCCAGCACTTCATAGGCTTCAAGCAAATGTTTCTCTTGATATGACCATGCCAGTTTGGTTTCTATTCTTTCCCTACCTAGTTGTCCCATTTTTTGACGTCGCTCTTGATCATCCATTAACAAGATAATTTGGCGAGCAAAATCTAACTCATCGTTGGGACGAGCATAAACAGCCGCTGCTTGGGCCGTGACTCGGTGCTCAGGTAGATCGAAGACCACAATGGGCTTTCCCAAAGCCATGTATTCGCTTATTTTTATCATCGTACAACGATCGTTATATGGATTTGACGGGTCGGGACTAACACCGACATCTATAGTTGAAAGACAGCGAACGAGTTCACTACCCGACAACCAACCCGTAAACCAGATATATTCATCAATGTTAAGTTCGACTGCCATCTGTTTCAAACTATCTAACGCGTCACCATCACCGATGATGGCGCAGTAAAAATCGAGCCTACCGATATCGTAGATCAAGTGGTGTAATGCTCGCAAAAGATAATCCAAGCCATCTTGAAAACTTAATTCCCCAACATAGCCAATAATTATGTCAGCCTTGCGTCGTAGAACGGGGTCTGGTGCCATCAGTCGCAGACGATCAAGGTCGGGACCATTGCGTACGATGGTAATTTGATTCTCCTGTACTTTACCTCGTTCCATTTCAATTGCTTTGTATGACTCATTTGTAGCAATTACACGATCAGCAAGTTGGCAACTTAGTTGTTCAAACCAAATCAACACCCGATATACGAAGCGGTTGCTATTGCCACCAAAACGACCGTAGTAGTACAATTCGGGTCCTAGATCGTGATGGTCAAACACAAAACGTTTGCCCATCAGTTTATAAAAAGCAGCAATTAAAACAAGGGTATCGGGGGGGTTGTGGGCATGGATGATATCGAATCCTTCGCGATAACTCACTAGCCATGAGAGAATGAACATCGCCACCATCGAGTAACTATATTCCCATATATAACCTAGAAATCCATTTGCAGCTGGGGGCATGGGGTAACGGTAAACACGTACTTCGTCCACTATCTCTCGCCAGGGTTGTTCTATCTGTATATCCTTTGGGCTAATTACCGATACTTGATAACCAGCAGCGATTAAAGTGGTTGCCTCCCGCCTTACCCTTCCATCCTGCGGATAGGCATTATTTTCTAACAACATAAGAACTCGTTTACCAGCAGATGACTTCATACATTCCTCTTATATTTCCGTTAATTTCGAGTAACGCCGACCAGGTCGATTAGAATTTGGGTATGATGATTCATATTTACTTAATAGATAACTATCAAGCAATCTGGTTTTCTCTTTGGGGAATGTAACCTGGTTCCTCTTTCCTCGCATAACGTTGCAGGATCTCCGCCAGGCGATCATTGTTAGACGGTGAGAACATCTTTTCGGCCCTTTCTCTATTCCGGCGTCCCATTTGGTTGCGAAGCTCGGTCGACTCACAAGCCTGATTAATGGCCTGGGCCAGCTGATCAACATTGCTCTCATCAACCAAAATTGTCTCTATTGCTTCCGGAATGCCGGCGTGCCGGGTCGAGAT
>JAGRBZ010000703.1 GCA_020433805.1 Anaerolineae bacterium | reverse complement strand
TGCATGATAACCCTCTACTAGTAACGGGCGACGATTCACGGTGCATGATAACCCTCTACTAGTAACGGGTAACGATTCATCGTGAATGATAAGCCTCTACTAGTAACGCCCAACGATTCACGGTGCATGAGAACCCGCTACTACTAACGGGTAACGATTCACCGTGCATGAGAACCCGCTACTAGCAACGGGTGACGATTCACTGTGAATCATGGGCCGTTACTACTAACGGGCGACGATTCGCCGTGAATCATGGGCCGTTACTACTAACGGGCGACGATTCATAGCCGATGAGAGCCGTCCGTGCGTGGAAAGGACATATCGACAGCCGGACAGAGGTTTCCGCTTGCGGAAACGACCAAAAGGACGCCATTCATATGTTTCCACATGCGGAAACAACCAAACGGAAGCCGGACAGAAGTTTCCGCAAGCGGAAACAACCCATCGGTAGCCGGTGACGGGCTGCCGCATGGGGAAACAACCCCACGGCAGCCGGGCAAATCATGCGCCATGCGGAAAGAACCGTGGGCGCGTCAGCCAAGCAGCGCCAACTGCGGATCGGGCTGCCGCAGCGACCGGAGAGGGTGGGCGACAGAGGAAGGGGACTAAAATAGGCCGGACAGGTAGACACGGTGGTCAAGATGGTTATAATGGAAGTTGAGGCTTAACCGTGTTAACCAAAACACGGGTCGCGTATCCCAATCCATCTTTCCCAATCAGGAGCCTGTTATGGCCACTATCAAGCTTGACACCGCCGGACAATACCTTCTCCGCTTTCCCAGCAAGAAAACCCCCTCCGCTGTTGTCGATAACGTCAGAACCTTTGTAAAGCACGAACTCTCTCTCCCGCCTGAGGCACGGCTGCCCCATACGCCCCATCTGGCCGAACTGCTGCGGCAGTGGGACGAGAATAAGTTTATGCGCTCGGAGGCTGAGCACCAGCGAACTGTAGCGGCTGAGGACATCCAGGAGTTGGATGCGCACGTTCGTCGTTTAGTGCGCCATATCCACCGTGTTGTAGCCGCTCTCATGTTCAGTACTCCGGCTCAGACCACACGCTGGGGCTTTCGATACAAACAGAAAACCGGCAATATCCTGCTGCCTGAAACACGCCAGCAACACCTTTCTCTTCTAGAACGCTATATCACCTACGAACAGAGTCTCCCCGCTGCAGAGCAGTTGCCGCAGCCATCGTTAGCCGAGGTTATGGCTGTGTACGAGGCGTTGCAAGAGCAACTGCGCAACCGTCGCATCGGCAAAAGTCGGCGCAAGCGGGCCGTCGCTGCCGGTCGGCCCATCATCGAAGCCATGCATTTTTATTTGCAAACGGCGGTCAGCCACTTGCTCACCTTTCAGTTTAAGGGTACCGTAACGCCGGATCTGCGCGAATGGGGCTATGATGTTAAGCTGTCTTCGTCCCAACGCCGGCCCAACGCGGCAGGATGGCAGGACGAGGCAGAAGAGTAAAAGCTGAACCGTAAGGAGATAAAGTATGCCACAACGAACTTGGAAACTTGTAGGGACAATGCTCATCCTGGCTATTATTCTGCCCGTACAACAGGCTCAGGCCACGGCCTTTGTCCATCTGTTTGAATGGAGTTGGAACGATGTGGCCCAAGAGTGCGAAAGCTTTTTGGGGCCGAGCGGTTATACGGCCGTCCAGATATCGCCGCCCAACGAACATCGCATGCTGCTTGGGCGGCCATGGTACGAACGCTATCAACCCCTAAGCTACAAATTGACCAGCCGCAGCGGAACGCGCGACGAGTTTGTTTCGATGGTCGAGCGCTGTCACGCCGCCGGTGTCAGCATCTATGCCGATGCGGTTATCAACCATATGGCCAGTTGTCGCCCCGAGTGTGACTCGGCCCAACCGCAATATGGCGACAGCGGCACGGCGGGCAGCCAATACGAATTGGGTGACTACGAGTTTGACGATCTTTTTATCACCGAGGATGAAGGCAGAGTGCCGGGTGCGCTGGATGCCTATCAGAGCGAACATTTTCACCACAGTTGCGACCAGGTCACAGACTGGAACAACGCCTGGCAGGTACAGAACTGCGAGCTAGAGCGCCTGGCCGACCTGGCGACTGAGCGCGAGGATGTCCGCGCGACCATCGCCAACTATCTAGCCACGCTTTTCGCCCTGGGCGTCGACGGCATCCGTATCGATGCCGCCAAGCACCTCTCGCCTGAGGATCTCAACAGCATCCTGTGGCAGGCTGCCACCGCCGCAGATGTGCATATCGAAGGCACAGACATCAACCCCGATGCGCCCAAAACGGTGCTGGTATTTCAGGAATATATCGGTACGCCACCTGACCCGGCGGGCGCTTATGCCAACGGCAAAGTGACCGAATTTGAATACGGCAAGAAGCTGGGCGAAAAGTTTCTTTACGATGAACTGGAACCCCTCAACGGCGATGTCCCCTTTGGCGAGGGCTGGGGCCTGCAAAGCAGCATCAACACCGTGGCCTTCATCGACAACCACGATAACCAGCGCGGTCACGGCGGCGGCGGCGCGATTATTAAGGATTTTCGCAACAATCTTGATACGTACACCCTGGCCAATATCTTTATGCTGGCCTGGCCCTATGGCTACCCCAAGGTAATGTCTAGCTATCGCTTTGGCAATGGCGAAATCTGGACGCAAGATCAAAACCCGGAGCAAGATATTACCGAGGTGGCCGGCATGGCCGTACACGACGATTTCTTAGGCCCGCCCCACAACGGCAGTCACGATGCCAACTTAACGGCGTCTGATTACGCCACGGCTGATGATTGGGCCACCAGCCCCGTGTGGACAGAATACGATGCCGGGGCGCTGCACAACACCTGTTTCGATACCGGCTCTGACTGGATGTGCGAGCATCGCTGGCGACCGATTGCCAATATGGTCGGCTTTCGCAACGCGGTCAATGCCAACTGGGACCCGGTCGCCAACTGGTGGGACAACGGCGATAAACAGATAGCCTTTGGCCGGGGTTCGCTCGGCTTTGTGGCTATCAACGCCCAGGCGGGTTCTAACCCTGAAACCTTTGGCCCCGAAGGCAACGGCTGGATCCAAACCGGACTGCCCGCCGGACACTACTGCGACGTCATCCACAGCACCAT
>JAGRBZ010000702.1 GCA_020433805.1 Anaerolineae bacterium | reverse complement strand
GAAATGGAAATTTATTGGCGCAGAAGATCTAGATTTTGGTGCAGTAGGAACTTGGATCAACTCCCGATGCATAAAATATTGCGGCATCAAAGCTCCCAGAGTTAGGCCATTTTATTAACCTCTTACTAGTTCATTTAACCTTGTCTTCAACCGCTGCCTTTGATCCTCGACCGCCTGGTCAAGTTCACGTGGAAAAACAAATTCCTTAAAACGATCTACTTCCCCTTTTAGTTTGCCGTCATAGGCCATACGTAGGATACGAAAATGGGTTCCGGCTTTTATGAGTAAATCCCGTAGGTATGGGTCATCGACAGTGCCGCCCTCATTGATCAACAGTTCTTCTACCTCTTGACCCAATTGAATAATCTCATTTACCAGTTCTGCATCATTACCGGTAAATTTTTCTCCTTGCAGCAAAGCGGTAAGGGTTCTGAATTCAAGAGGGCGATTGGCTCTAAATATTACGGCTAAGGTCTTGGTTCTATTCAATCTCTGCTGTAACGGGCCATAAAAAGTGCGTAGTTTTCGTTCAATCTCGCGTCGTTCATCCTCTCTGCGTTGGGGGCCGGCTGCTCGGCTACTCAGATTGGGTGGCCCCAGCGAGGGGCCAAATTCAGCATACTTCTGCGGATTATCTTCCTTGACAAGATTCAACAATTGATCAGCTAGATTATGCCGGTCACAATGGTCAATCAGCAGGTGTATCTTGGCTGAGGCAGACATACCGGCCGCAAATTTGGCATGTACCTCTCTAAAATAATCATAACAGAAGTACGTAAAATCTTCCTCGCTATAGGCTTCGGTAGGAGTTTCCGAAGTGCCCGGGCATTGTGGTTACTCATGTGGGTAACTCCTTGCTTTACTGCTTGGACCCACCCGCTCAGTTGATGAAAGCAAGCCATAGAGCCTTGCTTGACCATCTTTGCCGTGTAATCCATGCCCACAACGCGAAACCCATGGTTGGCAAAATGGCGAACGTCGCGCCCAGACCCACAGCCAAAATCAAGAATTGTGGCTTTAGCATCCAACTGGCTACATAACTTATACCATAGTGATTGTAGCTCTATTGAGTAGGTCGCCAAAAAATAATCTTCAGCATGCTGCTCATAATATTTCCGGGTTGAGTTTAACATTGAAGGTGCTTACCAAAAAATCTATGTGTGCTCGCACTTTAAACCACGCGCATAGTTTGAAGATTACGAACTGCCATTCCTATTTGATCAATCGCTGAGGCAATTTGGGCATCATTGTTAAAGCGCCCCACGCTAATCCTAATCGCACTGTGCGCCCGGTCATCGCCAAAGCCCAGCGCCTGAATTACGTGGGACGGCTCCACTTTGGCCGAGGTACAGGCCGAGCCGGCCGATAGCGCCACGCCTTTCAACTTCACAATCAAGGCTTTGCTCTCGACGCCCGGCAGGCTCACATTGAGATTGTGGGGCAGTCGTTCGGTGGGATGGCCGTTGAGCAGGACCTCGCCCAATTCAACTTGCAGCCTCTCATAAATTTGCTGGGTCCAACCTCGGAAGCGGGCTGCGTCTTTGGTCATTTCCTTCTTGGCCAGGCGCAACGACTCACCAAAACCGACAATGCCGGGGGTATTGAGCGTGCCGGAGCGTAAACCCCGCTCGTGGCCGCCGCCGTAGATGACCGGCTCCAACTGCACGCGGGGCAGGCTGCGGCGGCGGTATAGAGCACCCATCCCTTTTGGCCCGTATATTTTATGGGCCGATATCGACAGGATATGAATATTCATGGCCCGCACATCGATAGGAATGTGGCCGACCGCCTGGGCGGCGTCGGTATGGAATAAAATGTCGTGCTCGGCCGCAATCCGACCGATTTCGGCTAACGGGGCCAGCGTTCCGATTTCATTGTTGGCCGCCATCATCGAGATGAGAATGGTGCGGGGGGTAATCGCTCGCCGGACGGCATCGGGATCGACCCGGCCAAAATGATCGACCGGCAGATAAGTGACGCTCTTGCCCATCGTTTCCAGACGCTGACAAGCATCTAAAATGGCTTTGTGCTCGGTCACACAGGTGATGATGTGGTCGCCTTTCTTGGCGTACTTTTCCGCCACCCCAAACAGGGCAATGTTATCCGACTCGGTGGCACCACTGGTAAAGATAATCTCGTCCGGGCGGGCATTGATGACAGCCGCGATCTGCTCCCGGGCCTGATCAACGGCTTGTTTGGCTTCGTGACCATAATCGTGGTCGATGCTGGCTGCGTTGCCGAACTTCTCGGTAAAGTAAGGCAGCATTACCTCTAATACTCGCGGATCAACCGGAGTAGTTGCGTTATGATCCAGATAAATCACATCACGCGGCATACAGTGACTCGCTTAATTCATTCAGATCATACACGCGGGTAAGAGCCGGTTCCAAACGTTGCTCTAGTTCCGGGCCGATTTCCGTATCGGTGGCCAGTAGAATAACCTGGTGACTGGCCTGCGGGAAGTAGTCGAGCATGCTCAGGCGGTGGTCGCTGTCTAAACGGCCCAGGGGCGTATCTAAAATAACGGGAAACGGTGCGTTTGAAATTTCGCGCAAGGCCCAAATGATAGCAGTCGCTAATAACTGCTTTTCACCGGCCGATAGCTGCTCACGGGCAAACGTCTGCTCGCGCCGCAGCAAAGTAATTTTATAGCTGTTCGGATTGATCTTTGCGCCACTGATTAAATCTTCTTTACGGCAAAGATGATTGAAGCGGCGCACAATCGTACCGGCTAACAGCCCTAGCTTTTCACCCCTTAATTTCTCTGTATATGCTTCTAGCGCTTGTTGAGATTTGATGGCTAAATGAATACGCCGGTTGTGGGATGCGTGCTCGTCGAGATGGTGCCGGATGCGTTTTCGCTCGTTTTCAAGCTGTTCAATATTGCGCTCCAAACGTTCCATTTCGGTAAGGAGGTCTTGGTTGGTGATTTCCAGGGCGCCAAGCTGTCGCCCTTGCTCATAAAGCGTCTCAGCCAGCGGTTTAAGGGCCTCATCACTGGGTGTCAACGCAATGTTGCGGTCGAACTGTTTCCGTTTTTCCTCAAGATGATCCAGCCGTTGAATAATTCGGCAGAACTGGACCGGCACTTCCGTGGCCGATTTGTCAATCCAGCCTAACATGCTTTGTCGATCTTTCTCGGAAAC
>JAGRBZ010000701.1 GCA_020433805.1 Anaerolineae bacterium | reverse complement strand
GTCAGGTTTTCGAAAGTGACTCCATTTGAAGGACTCTTTGAAGACAAACGCTACCTGATGGCGAAGTCTCCGTTGAAAACCTGACAGGTCTTAGTTACCACATTACCCAAAAGTACCACCCAAAAATTGCCCGATAGTACCTAAATCCCACGTAATTTATTAGCCAAATGGCGGATTGTCACGGCCAATAGACCTGTGTTATCATTTTAAGCATCTTAATTAAGTCAAGGCGTTTGTTTCACCAACAGCGCTGCTTGAAGAGATGGAACGGAACGGACCTGAGCCAGTCGGTTCTCCGGTAGTCGCGACACCGGGTTACCCACAGCTCACCTCTTGATCGATCAATACCCGGCGACAATGGCGTGCCAAAATAATCCAAACAATCATACAACTCAATAGCAACACCTTTTTCTTCTACTTTGTGAAACAGCTGTTTCCAAATCAGTACTTCAAATTTCACACACTCGTAAGACAAACGTAAGTTTGTCCTACACAACGCAACACCTTTTTGTTCGTGCTATTTTCATAGCTAGGAGAATGTTTATGATAGATTTCGCTTTATATAAAAACACCCTAACCAACGGTAAAAAGCTGTTCAAAGCCGTGGTTCTCACCCGAGAAACTCTGACTCTCGATGATGTTATGGACCGGATGATGCAGCAGGGCACAACCGTGACCCGCCAAGATATTATCGCCGTGCTGGACCTTTTCTTCCGTACCGTTATGATGCTGGTTCTGGAAGGCCACAGCGTGTTAACGCCACTGGTTAACCTGGGTGTATCCATTAAAGGTGTCTTTAACAGTCAAGATGACACCCTTGACAAAAAGCGACACGAAGTAAAACCACGTGTCAACGCCAACAAAGTCTTTAAAGACGTCATCAAGAACCAGGCTCAGTTTCAGCAGCAAAAACCCAACCGGCCCATGCCTCAACCGACCGAGTGTACCATCCCGACCAGTACCGACAACAGTACCTTAACTCCCGGCGGTGGTATGAAACTCAGCGGCTACAACTTGCAGTTCGACGAAAGTGACCCGGCCCAAGGCATCTTCCTGGTGGCCGAGGATCAAACCCGGACGCGCGTTCAGTTTATGCTGCAAAACACTGCTCGCGAGCTTATCTTTCTCATCCCTAACACCCTTACACCCGGTCCGTACACGCTCGAAGTCAAGGCGCGGTACGGCAACGACAACATCCGCACCGGGGTGTTAGAAACGCCACTCGCTGTGCCGGAGGCCGAGACGCAGCCGACGCTGTTATAAAGCTATCAGCCTTTAGCTGTCAGTTTTCAGCTTTAGAGGCAAACGCTCAACTGTTTATAACAAAACAGCCCCAGGTTTTTATGCTTGGGGCTGTTTGTTATTTCCTCAGGTTCCACGTTCCACGCCAAATCACCTTTCAAACCTTTTTCGGCAAGACGAGATGTGTTATACTTGAACACCTCCCCACCCCGAACTACAATCCTTGGTTGTTGAAAAAAACGAAAATATGACTATGTATCTATCTTGTTAGCTGGGAAAGAGAAGACCATGACCATTCGCGTTATTGGTGCAGGCATCGGACGCACCGGCACACAATCGCTCAAGTTTGCCTTGGAGCGACTCGGTTTTGACAAATGCTATCATATGGATGAGATTCCTAAGAATCCCTCTCATGTTCCCCTCTGGATTGACGCAGCCAACGGCAAAACGGTTGATTGGGATGCCCTATTCGATGGCTATCAGTCCGCCGTTGACTTACCGCCGTTTGCCTTTTATCCCGAGCTGATGGCCCATTATCCGGAAGCCAAAGTTATTCTGACATTAAGAGAGCCGGAAGAGTGGTACAAAAGCGCCTCACAAACCATCTTTCGACTGCCGCCTCGCCCCCTTATGATCGTGTTGCGCCTTGTATCTTTGTTCAATAGCAAACTCAAGCCGCTCGTGACGATTGAACCTGTTGCCCGCAAGGTAGGCTATGAATACGTCTTTAAGAATGATGTCTCCAGAGAAAACGCAATAAACGTATTCAATCAGCATAATGACAAGGTACGGCAAACGGTACCACCGGAGCGATTGCTCGTTTACGATGTGCAGCAGGGATGGGAACCGCTCTGCAACTTCCTAAATGTTCCCGTACCCAATTTACCGTTCCCTCATAAGAACACACGCGAGGATTTCGCTTCATAGCGATATTTAAGGTGCAGGGAGAGAAATGTGTCGAGACAGCATTTAGATTATGTTGGCTTCATTGCAGCCATCTTATCGGCAGTAAGTTGGTTTGTATTTGCCTATGGACAACTGAATCTGCCCGACTTATCGAAAGTTGATGATCCACTTCTATTTTTCCAAGCGATAGATGATGCCCAATTTGTCTACTTACTCTATGGTTGGGGAGGAATTCTGGGTACATTATTATGTATACCCTACCTTGTGGCATTTTATAAGGCTATGGAACAGACAGCACCAATGATGTTGCTCGTTCTAATCGTGTCCTTGATCGGGGTTGTCCTCACAATATTCGGTTTCTTTAAACCTTTGATTATTGTCTACTTTCATACGCCTCTTGGATTAGCCGGTACCGCTGATACCTTACCGCTGCTTAAAGTTGCCGTCGAGGTATCCCTGGAGCTTTTTGAAGGCCCCTGGTTTTTAGGCAGCTTTCTTCTCTTTAGTCTGGGCTTTGGCTTAACCGCCACGTATGCTTGGCGAACGGCAACCGGCCCTAGATGGCTCAATGGTGCGGGGATTGTCGCTGGCCTGGCAGGGTTGGTCTGGCTTACCCCCTTCTTGCCTTCTTTTCTTGATTCACTAACTCCTTTGCTTATTTTGGTGAATATTGTGGCGTCTATCTTCTGGTCAATCGGGCTGTCGCTGGTACTGGTAAATCAAAGGTGATGATGGATCAAAAAAACTTTACCATCGAAGACATTGAAACAGAACTGGGTAACACTATCTTTCACACCCTAAAATCGGAGGGATGGAAAGTTATCGCGCAGTACAGCCCGCTCGCTTTCGACAAAGGCATCGATTATGACAGCTACACCTTGCAGAAAGATCAAGAAGAACTCTATTTCCAATGGACCAATTGGTTCGAGTGGAGTATTAGCGGTTCGGAGCGGGTTATGACAGAGATAGCAACACGGTTTTCGTTAACACTAAAGCACTGAAAATAATGACT
>JAGRBZ010000700.1 GCA_020433805.1 Anaerolineae bacterium | reverse complement strand
CCGAGGTGATCAGGCTGCGTGGTCGACGCTGCTGCGCATGCACCATCAGGCGGTTTACCGGCTGGCTTACCTTTTCATGGCCAATGGTGACGACGCCGCAGACGTTACCCAGGATGTCTTTGTGCGAACGTTTCGCACGCTGGATCGTCTCGATCCAACGCTGCCGCTACGCCCCTGGCTGCTGCGCGTGACAACCAACCTGGCCCGTAATCGGCATCGCGATATCAAACGCTATTTAGCGGCGTTGACGCGCTGGTGGTCGGAGTCGCCTGAGCCGGTAGAACCGCCGCCCGGTGACTTGTTTCAGCAGCAGTGGGAAGCCCGGACGCTGTGGCTGGCTACACGCCGCTTAAAACGCACCGATCAAGAGATTATCTATCTGCGCTACTTTCTCGAACTCTCGGTCGATGAAACGGCTGCCGTCGCAGAGATCGCACCCGGTACGGTCAAATCACGGCTGCATCGCGCCTTGAGTCGATTGCGGCGAGTCATCGAGCGCGAATTTCCGGAACTGCAAGAGGAACGTGTCGAATGAGACGACAGTCATCGAACGAACACTTCAACCAATCCTTACATGCCCGGCTGGAACGTGCCGCACCTGACTTTCCGTACCCGACCCCGCCCAATATTGAGCAGCGCGTGAAGCAGCAGTTAGCGCGGGAAACCTCATCCGGGCCGGTGCGATCCATGCGTTGGGGATGGGCCGTCGTCGCTGTAACGCTACTGAGCTTGGGATTGCTGGCCGTCCCGCCCGTCCGTGCGGCTTTATGGGAAGTACTGCAACTTGGGTCCGTACGCATTTTCTTAGCTGAGCCAACACCAACCGCCACGTCTCGACCATCAACATCCGGCTCGCTCCCGCCGAAAACGGCTACACCGGTCAATTCGATTCTTGAGCTGGCCGGCGAAACTTCCCTGGCCGAGGCTCAAGATCAGGGCAATTACGTTATCAAACTACCGACCTACCCGGCAGATTTGGGACAACCCGACCGCGTTTTTGTGCAGGATTTTGCCGGTCCGGTCATCATCCTGGTCTGGCTCGATCCGAACGATCCTGAGCGCGTTCGGCTTAGTCTCCATATGCTGGGACCAAACACCTATGCTCAAAAATTGCAGCCCAAACGAATCGAAAGCAGCGAGGTTCGAGGCCAACCTGCGCTCTGGGCGCAGGGGCCATATCTGCTTCAGTTTCAGCAGGGCAACACCACCGTTATCAACCCTGGTCGGCTTATCAACGGCCACGTCTTAATCTGGCTCGAAGATGAGATTACCTATCGGTTGGAAACAGACCTACCGATGGCAGAGGCTGTCCGCATCGCCGAGTCGCTGCGCTAGTTCAATTGTATCCGATTGAGTAGGACAAATCGCACAAAAGGTAGAGATTTATGAAATGCGCCCGTTATTACAACTTTCTCATCAGTTTTATCGCCTTGGCTGCTTTACTCTGGCTGCTTGCCGCTCAGGCCCAGGCCGGTGGCTGGGCCGTAATTACGCTCGACCACCTGCCGGAAACGCCGACGGCCAATCAACCGTTCGAGGTTAGCTTTATGGTGCGCCAACACGGCGTGCGCCCGATGGAGAGCCTCACGCCGCAAGTTACGGCCACGCACGTCGACAGTGGAGAAACGGTTGAGGTAACAGCCGACGCTCAGGCCGATGTAGGACACTATTTAGCCACGTTGACCCTGCCCCATGCCGGCAAATGGCACTGGTCGATTCAAGCCTTTACAATGGATAGCGCTATGCCCGACTTAGACGTTTGGGTCGAGGCATCGCCACGTACCACCTCATTGGGTTCTCCATTTGGGCCGATAGGGATGGGCGTAATCGGTTTGGTCGGTATGGTGGGCAGCACCGTCCTCTGGTGGCGCAAGCGAGTATGGTGGACGAGCCTGCTCGCGCTGACCGCCGGAACCATCGGTACGATGGGCATCGTCATGACCGTGAACCAGAACGTGGCTGAGGCCGAGCCACCACCGCTTGCCGATGAAACGGAGCTGGGTGACAGGTTGTTTGTCGCCAAAGGGTGTTTTACCTGCCATTACCACGACTCAATTGAGACAGACAACCCATCGCTTCACACCGGCCCGAATTTAACCACCTTTACTACCTCGCCGGAATACCTGCGGCTGTGGTTGAAAAACCCGGCGGCGGTAAAGCCTAATACGCTAATGCCCAACTTGAATTTGAGTGACGCCGAAATCGAGGCGCTTATCCCCCTATTTGCTCCGACTCCGGCCCAGGCGTTAAAAAAATGAGTGTTACCTGACAGGAGATCGGAGGAGAAACGCTATCAAGGCCGCCTGCCATCCCAGTTTATCGGCAAACATGGTGCGAATCGGCCATCGACTCCCATTTTACCTATGACAGTTATAACATTCGGCCAATTTTTCAAACAGATTCCAAGAAAGCTATAACAAAAACCGGGTTGCGTTTCAGGAATCCCGTTTTGGCTATAACCAAAAGGGGGTCACTTTACTTTCTTCGGCCTTTTGTTATAGCCAAAGGCAAACGTCGCCAAATTTTCCAACGAAAGCTATAACTTTGGGTGATTTTTTCAAACAGTTTCCAGAAAAGCTATAACAAAAGGCCCATGCATTCCAAATTTTCCAACGAAAGCTATAACGTTAGGTGATTTTTTCAAATAATCTCCAACGAAGCTATAACAAAAGCGGAGTCACGTTTCTCTTCTTCCGTTTTTGTTATAGCCAAAGCCGGATTCCTGGGACGCAACCCTGTTTTCGTTATAGCCAAAGCCGGATTCCTGGAACGCAATCCTGTTTTCGTTATAGCCAAAGCCAGATTCTTGAGACGCAACACGGTTTTCGCCACCGCCAAAGCGGGATTCCTAGAACGCAACACTGTTTTTGCCATACCCAAAGCCGATTTCTTGAGACGTAGCTCTGTTTTGGCTACCACCAAAGCCGGTTTCTTCACAAGCAGCCCCGTGTTCGTTGTACCAAAAAGCGGATTCTTGGGGCGCAATCCTGTTTTTGCTATTGTGGTTTTAGAACTTAACCTTGGAATCTCAAAGCTAGCTTTGAGATTCCAAGGTTAATCCCCCGGCGACCACCGAGCGTTGAAACGCCCGCTGGCTACTTCGTTGCGCCGCTACCTTTCAGGCTCATCATCATTGGCAAAGGTGACGCGGCGCTCTATAA
>JAGRBZ010000699.1 GCA_020433805.1 Anaerolineae bacterium | reverse complement strand
GCGGTGCTCCTTGGCTGGAGCAGCTACAGCTGCTGCTAGCCCGTCGTGTCTCGAACCGTGACGAATCCAGTTCGGATCAGGGTCGTATTTTTGAGCAATATGCCGATCTCCTAAGCACGTTGGCAACCCGGCAGCCGCTGCTCATCATTCTCGATGATCTGCACTGGGGCGACCTATCGTCCATCAGCTTGTTAAACGCTATTGCCCGACGCATTGTCGACAAACCGATTATGATGGCCGGTGCTTATCGGCCCGAAGATGTGGCCCAGGGTCGGGATGGGGCCGACCACCCCCTGACCGACATTATTAATGAGATCAAACGCCGGGCCGGCGATATCATAATCGACCTGACTCCTACCGAACAGGCCAAGGGCCGGGCCTTTATCGATGCTTTACTCGACGCCGAACCCAACCAACTGGACGGCCAGTTTCGGCATCAATTAGTTCGTCATACCGGTGGCCACCCTCTCTTTACCATCGAGCTTTTGCGCGATCTGCAAGAGCGGAAGCATCTCTACCAAAACGAACAGGGCCAGTGGCTGGCCTCGTCCGATCTGGCCTGGGACACCTTGCCGGCCCGGGTTGAAGGCGTTATCGAGAAGCGGATGAGCCGTTTGGCACCTGATTTGCGCGAAATCCTGACAACGGCCTGTATCGAGGGCGAGCCATTTACGGCTGAGGTCATTGCCCAAATCAAAGGCGTTAACAGCCGAGAGGTAGTTCGCTACTTAAACGGTGAACTGGATCGGCAGCATCGGCTGGTGCAGGAGCAAGGGGTTCGGCGTGCCGGTTCACAACGTCTGTCGCTCTACAGTTTTCGACATAAGCTGTTCCAAAAGTATTTGTATGACAGCTTAGGGCAGACAGAACGTATGTATCTGCATGAAGACGTCGGGAACGCCTTGGAAGCGTTGTACCAGAACCAAACCGGGGAAATTGCCACCCAGTTGGCGCGCCACTTTCAGGAAGCCCGTCTTGAGACAAAAGCGGTTGGCTACTTGCTCCAAGCCGGCGAACAAGCCGCCCGCCTGTTGGCCTTTGAGGAAGCCATCCCCCACTTGAAGCGGGGCCTGGAGTTACTTGATGAACAGAACAAGTCTCCGGATCAAATTCAGCAACAATTCGATCTGCAGATCGCCTTAGGCAAAGCCCTATGGAAGACCGGCCAGGTTACAACGGCCCTGGAGACCTTCGAGCGGGCAGCCGATGTCGCCCGGACGTTAAATTCGCCAAAAGCACTGGCGCTGGCGGCACTGGGTTACGAGGAACCGCGCTGGCGCTTTAACCTGCCGCCCACGCCGGTCATTCGCTTACTTGAGGAAGCACTGGCAGCACTGGGAGAAGAAGATAGTGCGCTCAGAGCCAGGGTTCTCGCCAATTTGGCTAGAACGCTGCTGGACACAGGCTTGCGAGATCGCTTAGCCACAACCGTTAAGCAAGCCATTGAGATTGCCCGTCGCATTAACGATTCGGTGGCGCTGTATGAGGCCCTGCGCATTAGTGTTCAGGTTGATCGGCGGCCGGAAATTATTACAGACCGCATAACGGCTTTGGACGAAATGGTTCAACTGGCCAAGAAGCTGGATGATCGCGAGCGTCTTGTCATAGCCTGCGGATTACGTCTCTATGACCATTTGGAACTGGGCGAAATCGAGGCAGCAGAAACCGACCTCAACACCCATGTGGAACTGGGGCCAAAGATGCGGCAGGTGTTCAGCCTCCATGCCTCAGAAGTCTATCAGGCAATGTGGGCCATGGTAAAGGGGCGTTTTGATGAAGCAGAGCATTTTGCCGAAAAGGCCCTTGAGATCGGGCTGCAGATGGGGGCTGAGACCGTACACGGCACGTACGGGCTACAGATGTTTACCATTCGCCGGGAACAGGGCCGCCTTAAAGAGATAGCGCCGGTGGTCAAACTCTTTGTGGCCCAAAATCCGGCGGGGGCTGCCTGGCGGCCGGGACTGGCCCTGATCTACAGCGATCTGGGTCTCAGGGATGAATGTCGGGCAACCTTTGAACTTTTGGCGGCGGACGACTTCACCTATTTGCCCCAAGATTCTTTATGGCTAACCTGTATTGTCTATTTGGCGGAGGTATGCGCCTTTCTTGATGATGCTAACCGCGCTGCAATACTATACCAGCTCTTGTTACCCTATAACGGGCGGGTCGTGGTTGTTGGCTCTGCCGTCGCTTGTTACGGAGCCGTGTCACGTTACCTGGGGCTTCTGGCAGCGACAATGTCTGATTGGGAAACCGCCGAACAGCATTTTGAGGATGCTTTGGCATTAAACCTCCGATTGGATGCCCCACCCTGGCTGGCCCATACGCAGCAACACTATGCGTCCACGCTGCTGGCTCGTGGTCGAGATGAGGATTACCCCAAAGCGATGGCTTTACTGAATGAAGCATTAGTTACTGCCCAAGCGTTAGGAATGTATTTCCTGGCTCAAAAGGCAGCGATATAAAAAGTATCAATTTTTAGCGAAGTCAAAGGAGAAACACTATGCCCGTCTATATGGTTGAACGTAATTTTGCCGAACAAATCGAGGAAAATCGGCAGGCAGCGGACGAGATCAATCTGATCAATGCCGATGAGAACGTAAAGTGGATCGTCTCGTTTCTCAGCGTGGACAGAAAAAAAACCTTCTGCTTGTATGAAGCCCCGAACGCCGAGGCAATTCGAGCAGCAGCACGCCGCGCCGGCATCCCGGCCGATGTAATCATCGAGGTCGGTGAAGAAATTGTTCCTACCGGAGCCATAAGTCCGCTCCAGACCACACGCTACAACTAACTTTCTACAGTTAGCACTACACATAACGCCTGGCATCTAACCGGGTATCTTTGGTGTACCGCTGAAATTTTCTTGAGCCATTCTTCGAGGGCATATTCAGCGGTACATCTTTTATTTAGAAGCAGCATTGCTCTCTGAGTTGGTGGCTGAAATTCAGCGCCAAACACATGAAAGAATACTGGAGAAGATGCTGGAATAGGTTATATCTCGAACATTATTTTCAGCCACATAAGTATTATTCAGTATTGAACCAATCCCAACTCAATGCTATCATACCCATACTTATAAATTAGCGTAAGGCATAACCATGAGCAGTCTCACCACCATTTTTGGCGAACAAAGAACCTATTCCGGCGTAGCCGACACCCACA
>JAGRBZ010000698.1 GCA_020433805.1 Anaerolineae bacterium | reverse complement strand
CCGTCAAGGTCGGCGAACTGGTTCAGGCCGGAGCCATCGGCAAGGTCATTCAGACCATCGGTCTGGGACCGCACCGTACCGGCTTACCCAATCGACCCGACTGGTTTTTTCGTAAGGAACAATACGGTGGTATCCTGACCGATATTGCCGCTCACCAGGCCGATCAATTTCTGTACTTCACCGGCTCAACCGCAGCCGAGGTCGTTGCCTCACAGGTGGCCAACTACAACCACCCCCAATATCCTGAACTGGAAGATTTTGGCGATGTGATGCTGCGCGGCAATGGCGGCACCGGCTACATTCGCATCGATTGGTTTACGCCCAACGGCCTCAACACCTGGGGCGACGGTCGGCTGACCATTCTCGGCACCGACGGCTATATCGAACTGCGCAAATATTGCGACATCGCCGGACGACCGGGCGGCAACCATCTCTTTCTCGTCGATCAACAACAGATGCAGTACATCGACTGCAATGACGTCGAGCTACCCTATGGCCGCCAGTTAATCAGCGATATAGTCAACCGCACCGAAACAGCGATGCCCCAGGTCCACTGCTTCTTAGCGTCCGAACTCTCACTCCGGGCCGAAGCGCAGGCGCAGCGGTTGGGGTATCTTCAATAATAAATTTAGTGTGGGGGAGGAGATTGGAGATTAGAGACTAGAGACTGGAGATTAGAGATTAGAGATTAGGAGATTGGGTCATATTAACCTGCTAAGGAAAACGCCGTAGGCCGGGGGGCATGGGGGGTAGCTCCCCCCAATTCTCCCTTTTTCCTACCTGTAAGAACGATGCCTGGCATCGTGGTTTGCTGAGTTCGATAATAGAATGCGTTCATGTCATTTCGCAGCGATAGCGGAGAAATCCCTATAGCGATACGCCTAACAAGGTATCCACTGGGAAAAATAAAAGCGACAATACTCATTTTTTTCCAGTGAATGCTTCTTTTTATTGAAATACCTGAGGGATTTCTCCGCCTCCGGCTACGAAATGACAGTCACAACTTCAATTCTTGAACACAAGTCAATAATCTCCAGTCTCTAGTCTCCAGTCTCCTTATCTCCCAATCTCCTCCCCAGTTACCTTAGGATATTAAACAATGACGAAAACACTCAAAGTCGGTGTCGTTGGCAGCGGCATCGGCCAATCTCATATTGAAAGCTATCAAACGCTGCCCGACATGTTCGACGTGGTGGCGCTGTGCGATCTCGACCAGGAGCGGGCCGGTGATGTGGCTGAGAAGCACAACGTTCCCCGCCTTGTCGCCGATTTGGACGAACTGTGCCGTATGGATGACCTGGACGTGATCGATGTCTGCACCCCGTCTTACCTGCACTTTCCCCACACCTTGCAGGCGTTGGCCGCCGGTAAACACGTTATCTGCGAAAAGCCGGTGGCCGGTTCGCTGCAAGAGATCGATCAGCTCATCGCCGCCGAAGCCGAATCGGGCAAGCGGATCATGCCCATCTTCCAGTATCGCTTTGGGCTGGGCATCCAGAAGCTCAAGTTTCTGGTCGATGAAGGGGTGGCCGGGCGGGCCTATCTGACCACGGTCGAAACCGCCTGGCGACGGCGACCGCCTTATTACACCGTTCCCTGGCGGGGCAAATGGGAGACCGAACTGGGCGGGGCGCTGGT
The DNA here is from genome assembly GCA_020433805.1 of Anaerolineae bacterium. Taxonomy (GTDB): domain Bacteria; phylum Chloroflexota; class Anaerolineae; order 4572-78; family J111; genus JAGRBY01. Next base: position 1,528 of record JAGRBZ010000698.1, on the reverse strand, counting down.
GACGCTGGCCATTCACGCCCACGATCTGCTCAGTTATATCGTCGGGCCGGTGAAAAGCGTCTTCGCCCGCACCAAAACGCTGGTCAACGCCATCGAAACCGAAGACAGTGTGTCGGCCTCGCTGGAAATGGCCGACGGCTCGCTGGCTTCGCTGTCGGTAACCACCGGCTCAACGGTCGAGATTAGCCGTCACCGCTTCTGTTTTAGCAACCTGATGGCCGAAAGCAACACCCGGCCTTATCACAACAGCTTCGAACCCTGGAGCTACTGCGGCGACTCGCCGGAGCTTGATGACGAAATTCAGGCCACGCTGGCCCGCTTCGAGCCGCTGCCGGAACGCTTCCCCGGCCAGTTCTATCGCTTCTACCAGGCGCTCCACACCGGCACCGAACTGCCCGTTACCCTGGCCGATGCCCGCGCTTCATTAGAATTGATCACCGCTCTGTACACCTCGACGGAGACAGGCCGGTCAGTCGATCTACCCATCGGGCCGGATCATCCCAAATACGCCAACTGGCGACCGCAGGCGGTGCAGCATGGCTAAACAAAAACGAGTCGGCATCGGCATCATCGGGGCCGGGTTTCTGGCCGAAACGCGGGCGCGTTGTTATGGGCAGGTCAGCGGCTACCACGCCGACATCGTGGCCGTCGCCGCCCGCAGCGAAGCCAGCGCCAGCCAGTACGCCGAACGCTACCACGTGCCGCATCATTTCATCGACTACCATCACCTGCTGGCGCTGCCCGAAGTCGAGATGGTCGATCTGTGCGTGCCGAACCACCTGCATCGGCCCATTGCCGAAGCGGCAGCAGCGGCCGGGAAGCACATCGTCTGCACCAAGCCGTTAACGGCCTACGTCGGCCAAGATTTACCGGCGGATGCCGATGATGCGGCCATCGCGGCGGTTGACCGTGACCACATGTTGAGCGTTGCCGAGCAGGATGCCCAGGCTATGGTCGATGCCGCCGAACGCGGCAGGGTCAACCTGATGTACGGCGAAAACTGGATCTATGCGCCTTCGATTAGTCGAGCGGAAGCGCTTATCAAAGCCGCGCAAGGCACCATCGTCGAGATGCGCGGCGGCGAGTGCCACAACGGATCGCACTCGCCCTACTCGAAGATTTGGCGCTACACCGGCGGCGGGGCGCTGCTGCGTTTGGGGGCGCACCCCATCGGCGCGATGCTTTACTTGAAGCAGCAGGAAGGCGTAGCCCGTAGCGGTCAACCCATTCGCCCGATTGCCGTCAGCGCCGAAGTGGGCGACCTGAGCCGCATCGCCACCGTTGCCGCCGAGCAGCAGCCCTGGATCACCACCGGCTGGCAGGACGTTGAGAATTGGGCGGCGGTCATCATCACCTTCGACGACGGCAGTCGCGCCGTGGCCAACGCCTCCGACGCCGTGCTGGGCGGGATGGAAAGCAAGCTGGAGATCTTCATGTCCAACGCTCGCCTCAACTGCAACCTCAGCCCTAATAACCTGCTTCAGGCGTATGGGCCTGGACCTGACATATTTGGCGATACCTATATAAT
>JAGRBZ010000006.1 GCA_020433805.1 Anaerolineae bacterium | reverse complement strand
GACTTGATGTTGCCTCTTGATTTGGTTGTTGTGAGTGAAGACCAATTTAATCGGTATGCTGTCGTACCTGGGACAATTTACTATCGCTCTTGGCAAGAGGGGCGAGTTTTGTATGCCCGATAGCTCTACACCTTCTGATAGAAATCTATCCCCTCTCTCCTAAAATTTGATCTCCCCACTCAAAATTCTTATTATAGGAAAGTTGTGAGCAAGAAGTAGGAAGTAGAAAGTAGGGAGTAGGGAGTAAGAGGCTATAATATTCTTCCCCTACTCCTTATTCCCTACTCCTCACTCCTTCCCTCGCATAAATCTTCAAACTAAGGATCAAAACCTATGGCTTTACCGTCACTCAACCCCGTTCCCGATAATATCGAGACGCATATTCAGCGGTTGCTGTACAACCCCAGCGATCCCGAAATCGGCCCGTGGTTGGTCGAATTAATCCAGAACAGCGGTCATATGAGCACCGGTGATGATATGCGCTGGCGGTTGCTGTGTATCGTCTGGCTGACGGCGGAGTTTGATATCGAGAAGGGCTGGCCGTATCTCATGTGGCTCAATATGCAAGAGCCGGTAATGTCGGTACATATGAGCCAGATTCTAATCGAAGCGGTCGATGACTTCAACGCGCATGTACAGGTCGCTCACTGGATGCATGAAGCCGACGATGAGCGGCTGATCACCTTTTTTCAAGACTTTCAGCCGATACCGGCCCAACGCAAAGTTCCGGCACTGATGAAGGCGCTGCTCACCCAACCTACCCACCCAAAAACCGGCCTGTGGCTCGATATATTTTGCCGGGGAACTGCGTCTGATACCAGTAAGTTTATGCGTCCCTGGCGACTTTTAGCCGCAGCCTGGTACGCAGCCGCCTACAATCCGGCGCAGGGTTTGGCCTACTTGCAGACCCTAACCAACGGAGCCGCACAACTGTCGCCCGCTGACAACCGCCTGCTCACCGAGGCAGCAGCCGAAGCCAAGGGGCTGGCCGCGCTTACCCAACTCATCACCGATTGCCCAAACGAGCAGGTCAAAACTCTTCTGGCCGATTTCGGACACCCTGATCTAACAGCGGTAGTCGAGACTACCTTTGCCAACCCACCGGATTACAGCCGATTGGCGGATGCCGTCAAACACACCTCGGAAGATGTCGAGACGTTCAAACGCACACTGGATCAGCTTGAGCAGGCCGGTCTCAAACCCGGTTCGGCCAAGCTGCTTGATTTAGCATGTGGTCCGCTGGCCGCGCAGACAGTGCTACTGGCTTCAGCCGGATACGATGTTGTGGGTGTCGATAGTGATATTCCACCGGGCTATTTACCACTGCCGGGAGTTATGTCTTGGTTCAAACGGAACAAATATAAAAGCGCCTGGGAAGAGACAACCCATGCTTACTACGAGGCTTTAGCGCAGCAGGCGAAGATATCGCTCAACTGGAGAAAGGCCAAAATAGAACTGGCCGATGTCACGCGCCTCAATCTGCCCGACAATCATTTCGACGCGATCATCTGCCACAACTACCTCCAGCACGCTCCCGATGTGACCGGTCTGCTGGCCGAAGCAGCACGGGTTCTCAAACCGGGCGGTCTGTTTCTAGCAGATATTTACCCCTTTGCCGGTCTACACGGCGCGTGTGAAGCGGTCGATGCGCCGTGGGGGCATCTGCATCCAACGTTTATTTCTACGATTGATAAGCCGCTTAATCGCTGGCGAGCGGATCGTTTTCAGGCTGCTTTGGCAAAGCAGTTCACAATAGAACAATGGCTACCCGAAAATAGCAATCAAGCTCAACAATTCCTTACACCGGAAATAGTCACAATGCTAGTGAATGACGTTACAGAGGAAGAATTAACTTGTCACCGAATCAGCGTGGTTGCCAAACGGTGATAAAAGCGAGGAGGGGTAGATGAGGCGGGACTTGTTTAAGTAATGGCTTTGGGGGTTTATTAGGTATGTATCTACTACGAACGCCACACCTATCAACAATCTAAAAACCTTATCCCCAACTAATCCTCTTTTCGATCAGAGGGAATAAAAAACTGGAATACATCTTTGGCCGGCACCACGCGCTCCTCATAATCGCGCACAAATTTAAGCAAACTTTCTTTACCCTTTGACCATTGTTCGCTGGCTAAAACATCGGGTAGTTCTACACCATCTTGGGTTCTAAACACGATCAGCCGAATAGGATAATCGCCATAGGCTGTATGCCAGCCTTCGTCCATAATTAGACCCACACTTTGGAGCTCAGGTAGAAATTCACCCAGAACGTAACGGTAGTATTCGGCTTCGCGATTGGGTTTTATGTTATAGGATAGCAGTAACTTCAGACTCATTATCTAACCTTCATTCGTTCGCTCAAGCGGCTAGAAAAGCCGTAAACCACCGGATAATAGAGGCCACGGCGCCGGAAATTAAATACGAAACGGCAAGAACAACCGCGGCCATAATAACCGCCACAGCCGTATTGCCTTGCTGTAATTCTAAAAGTTCATCAATATCACCCACCAGGCGATCAAATATGCCCAGTGAGAAAACTATGGACGATACCGCTAAAAACAGCCCGAGCACAATGCCTAACAGCTCGCCAGCCAAAACAAACAGCGGATTCCCCATTTCAGCGGTCAGAGGCAAATCAACCGCCGGTTTGAGAATGATAGCGATGCCGACAATGATAGAGCCCATGACGATGCCCATCCCTACGTTGCCTCGACGAACCTCGCCCCAATCATCTAAATGGCGAGTCGATTTGGTGAAGAGCCATACGCCAATGTACGAGGCCACAACTCCCAAAATTACAGCAATAATAATATTCGCCACACTGACGAAAAGCTGGCCAAATTGAGCCATTTTCGGCTCCTTATACTTAGACTTAGCAGCTAGATATTATAACATGGCGCTTATAATTCGCCAATCGGCGATTGATTTTAACACAGAAAGGAAAAATAGGGTCGTTGCCAGCCGATTGCCTCTCCGTTTATCAGGAGTATAATAGGCGGCTGCACCAAAAATTTGAGGCAATAAACGCGTGAACGGCAATAACAGTACTAAAATCTATATTATCGTGATTAGCATTGCGGCCATTGGACTATGTTTTGGTGGAGGAATTGTGCTGTTCGGTTCCGGGCTGACGTTCTGGGCGGTGAGCGATAACGTAACAGCCCTGGCCGATGACAGCGCCCCCGCACAGCGCCGGGCGATCTCCGTGGCTAAGGTACCTACCCTACCGACCAATACCGCCACGGTACCCCCAACCGAAACACCGACGCCTCGGCCCACCAACACGCCTACGCCGGTGCCTAACGATACACCCACGGCTACTGCCGTTCCTACAGACACCCCGGAGCCTTCGGCCACACCGCAGCCCCCAACCGCAACGGCACGGCCTCCAACCGAGACTCCCCTACCAGCCGATACACCCACCCCGCTACCGCCGGAGTTTCCTTTTGCCATCAAGGAGAATCTTACCTTCCCGACCAACCACGAGAATTTTGATGTTTTTGTGGCTATTGTCAACCAAAAAAATAGGCCGCAAACGGGCTACCGGGTTATTGGAACACATAACAGCGGCATGCAGGTAGAAACGCCGGCCAGCGCCGGGGATTGGACGGAAAACAGCGGGGCGATGCACTACAAAGCCGGTAACGTTAAGTTTCAGGTCCCCAACTCACCACCCGGCCAATGGACACTGCAACTGGTGGACGAGGCCAATACGCCCGTTAGCCCACCGATTATCTTCAACTTCGATATTTATTCGCCAACGTGGTATTTTCTGTTGTATGAAGAGAAGGATTAAGCCGGTAACCGGCCGCGTCTGAGGCATTCACGGGGCTAAGGGATTGCAATCTCCTGCCCCAAAGTATCATCTGTTTACCGAGCCAATAGGCCAATCTCTGAAGCCGTGTTTGGCGTGGCAGCGTTGTCTCAGCCAGAGTTTTAATGAACTGTTTTCTTGCAGCCCGTTTCAACTTAGACTGGCGCTGTTCTTCGATAACTTTGAAATCCATTTCATACGGAAACATTATATCCCCCCCTCGCACGCTCGCTGGTTTTTGGACTCAAAGCCAGCATCAAACGTTTTCTATCTCAAGTTCTTTTACTTTACAAGGGAATCGGTACAAAAACCGGGCTTATTTCGATCAAAAGATCGATAATATGCCGGTGTATCGGGGCATATTTAACATTCGCAGATGGGGTCAGAAGGTTGGGCGAAATAGGCCGGCCAGTGGAACCAGGCGTAATACTGATCGTCGATGATATGAGCACCCAGATATTTTTGCTCGATGGCTTCATCGGCATCGCGAGTGCCAAACGCCGCCGCGACAAAATCGGCGCAGTTGGAGAGGCCAATCCCGTGACCGCCGCGCGTAATGCCGCCCCGAAACAGATCGCCTAAATTTTCACCAACCTTCTCATGGAGCCAGTCTTTTTGTCGCTCTGAAATGCTGTTTTGAACAACCCAGCGCACTAAATTATCTCCTACCGGAAGGATGGTCAAGCGCACCCGGTTATCAACGGTGAAACGAGCAGCATTGTTAATATAATTGTACAAAATTCGGTCGATGGATGATGTTTCCAGGCAGCGATTGGTCACATTCCCTTCAAACGTACATTCCACCTCAACTTTTACCGGCGTCTTGGATACGGCAAATTCCAGATCGCGCCATTTATCAACAAAGTCCGTAACAGGATGAACTTTGATACTTTCGTCCGCTTCGCGAACCAGCGGGTCGATGTCTTCAATGGCGTTGCGCATCAACTTGGCGTGGTCACAGGCAGCCGTGATAGACTGTTTGATATAAGCTATTTTGTCCGACGTATCTCGGTTCAAAAGAGTCGCCAACCCGATGAGAACGCTCAACCCACCGCCCCGTACATCATGAATAACTTTCCGTAGCAGCGGCGTTGGTTCTTGCAGATCATATGTAGCTGAACCGATAGCGTGCACACTCCTTAGAAACCTATCTGAGCCTAACTGCTCTATCTGCTTGCCCATAAGTTCGTAGTTGGGCGCATCCTTCATATAAAGCCACAAGTCATATATTTTCTTTACCGTGTTATAAACCCGCACAATTAAAGCCGCATCTTCAGGAACAAAATCTTTTAATGTGACGTTAAAACCATCACCTTCATAGCGAGCGGTACGATAATTTGTTAAATTATTGGGTATTATATTTTGCAGATTGTTAGAAACTTTCATTTTTCAACTTACCAATTGAGGGATGCTATAATCAACTTTAGTTTATTATACTCGGCTTATCTTTGATTTCAACGGTAAAATGTTCCTGCTCTTTTGGGGTTTAAAATGAAAAAGACCGGGATATTGATCCCAGCCTTTCAAGGAGGAGAAGATTAACTACTGCACGTTCGATAGTGTACAAGAAATCGGCGTAATTAACTTGACGCCTCCTTGATGCCCTTTTTTCGCCAACCCTACGCTAAGCTGATGCTTAACACCTGATTAGTCGGGATGATAAGAAACTTCTACGACACGCCCATCTTCAATAGTTAAGATAGCGACATCCGAGTCATTCCAGTTCTGTTGGCTTGAACGATAGCTTATCTTGCCGGTCATCACTTGCCCCTGGGTATCAAATTGGGTGGTAGGGCCAACGAACTTAGTGTAGGAATCCATCGTTTCATCAGCTTGGGCAGCCGTCATGCCTACTTCAATACGCTGAAATGCACGCAAAAAATGCTTGCGTCCATTCCAATCCACGAAGTAAACAGCCAGGATGGCACATAGAAAGATAGTTAAAAAGGTAAGTTTATAACGTTTGGGGCTCCGCCGGAGCAAGAGAAAGCCTATCAGCAACCAAAAAGCCGTATAGGCCAGCGTTATGTAGGTATTGATGGAAAGGGCTATCTCTACATCAAAAAGCATAAAGATACCCAATGCAATGAGCAGGAGCAGTCCCACGCCCAGAACTCCTCCACGGTTTTGGTAGGTGCTTGTCACAATAACTTCTCCTCCCGAGTGAACTATTAACACCATCTAGGCAACGATGTGGTCAGGATCGTCGCCTCACTACATTTTTATTTTTTTATCTCAACAACAACACCCTCATCGGCCCAATCAAATAGTTCCCTAGAATTTTTCGAGTCGACGAGAATGCAGCCGTAGGTAACACGATGGCCCAAATCATCGGTCCACAGTAAGGTAGTACCATTGCGCGACGGAAACCCATGAAACCCATTCATAAAATCGGCGGTCGGAACCGGACGATAAATACCGATAAAATCGGGCATCCACAAATTCCAACTAGCAGCGTACGCATTGGTTTCGTGGCTTTGTACTTGAAAAACGCCAGGCGCAGTAGGACTCGAGGCGATACCGGTGCTAATCAACCATTCCCATTTAAGTTCGCCCTTTTCGTAAGCCCACAGCTTTTGATCGCTTAAACTTACGACCAAACGCTTGTCTTTAACAACCGGTAGCGGCAGTAGCCCATCAGGAGAAGGAATAATAATGGTCTGTCCCGGCGATAGTGAGTTTACCCCTGGGTTGGCTTGCTCAATCCACGGATAAGGAATGCCATAATCATAACCAATACTGGACAGTGTTTCGCCATATTGAACCGTGTGCTGCTGTTCATGATGAAAGACACGTTGTTCTGCCGCTGTCCAACGTTGTTCAGTGATGGCGGACGTCACAGCATCGAGCGTTTCATCCGGCTTGAGATAACGCTCAGAGCCAAGCGACGCGAACGGTTCAGTTAGCGCGGCAGCTGCTGTATCGGTTTTTATAGACCAATCGAACTCCGTCAGGTTGTCTTTATTTAGCACGATAGAGATCCAAGACCGCCACTGTTCCGGTTCGATCTGCAGTGATAGCGTTTCGTCGCGAACAGGATCGTAGGCTGGAATATCGATGGTATGAGACAAAAATTCATTCGCCTCAGCGACGGGTTGGCTTACGTCGGTTAGATCGGCATACACGATTTTCAGGGTTATCGGCAGGCGGCCATTATCAAGTATCTTCAATGGGTCGTTTGTCAGGGTATTCAGAGTCGCGTCGACATCAAGCGCCTGGCCCGACACGGCAGGTATAGCCTTTACCTGACCATCAACCATCTGAATATCGGCGTTAACAGGCTCGACAGCAAAATTGGGGGCAACGGCCTCCAATGCTTGGCGGGCCGGTAATGGATCAAACTGCCACTTCGGCTCCAGTTCAATTCGTCCCCGGTTGTCGATAAGCTGGCGCAATATTTCAGGCGAACGGCTCTGCTGATAGGCCAATTTTACTGTCTCTTCGGCATCAAGGCGAATCCCCAAGGCTTCAGGCACAAACGCCTGCTCAAAACCATCCGCAACAAGGACGATACCCCCCTCCTGCGCCTGTTCTCGCAGCAGCGTCGCGGCCTCAGCCATCGAATGCCCGCCGATGTTGATGCCGGCCACATAAAAACCGGGCGTAATTACATTACTGCGATAGAACAAAACGGCACCGGTAGCGAGCATGATGACCAGAGCCAGCAGCACAGCGATAATCCAACCTAAACTCATATAGGTCAAGCGTCGCCACAGCGAAGCAGAGGAGCGGGGAGGTTGGTTATCCGGTTGTTGGGGCCAATAAGGCCAAATTTGAGGTGGGGTGTGTTCGGGTTGGGGCAGCGGCGTTATCGCCACCGGACGAGTCGGCATAGTGGCTCGATTAGGTTTGGCAGGGACGGTTTCTTGGTTCATTGTCATAATCTTATGATTGTTGTTATCTTCAATAGTAAACGGTTTAGCTAGTCTGTCAAAAGTGAGAGCGCTAAAAATTTCACACGCTCTTGTAAGACGTCAAATAGGGTTGTTTTGTTCCGAATCCGGCGTTGTTGTGAACTTTATTGGTATAGTATAAAACATTTCCGTTTAGAAATCGTTACGGTTTCGATCCATTTTCAAATATAACGCTAATACTACAGCGAGTCTTTGGCATGAGAAACCAGGGTTTTAACTTCAGAACTGAAAATATGCGCTTGAATGAGCCATTTTTGCCGCACAGTTGATCGAATTCACCGAAAACCCTGGTTTCTTTCTCAAGCTTATGTCAAAATCTCGTAGTAATACTAATAGCCTCTTTTGATACCATTCTACCAGACGCAGATTTGCGAGGGTTGATTGCAATTTGACTTGACAGCCATGACTCGTTATCTTATTAGTACAATGTCAAAATAGTTTCAAAGCTGCCAATGGAGGGTTACATCATTATGGCTCAGAGCAATCCGGAACTGGTCTGCGCGTTGCGGGCAACAGCAAAACGTTTATCCGATGGGGCAAAGTATGAATGGGGACATATGGGTCGCTGCAACTGCGGTCATCTTATTCAAACCCTAACGGATATGTCTGATTACGAAATCGTAAAATCTGTCGATTTTCAATTGGGTGAATGGACTGAACACGCGAAAGATTACTGCGAGGGAACCGGCCACAAAGTGGATGATATTTTCCTGACGTTGCAAAAGGTCGGGTTTAGTTATGAAGATGTCATTCATTTAGAAAATTTGTCGGATAAGCGCATACTGAATCGATTGCAAAATGGGCAACGCTATCTCCTGCGCAACAAGGTAGACGATGTAACGCTTTATATGAACACAATGGCCGATGTCTTAGAGGAAGAGTTAACTTAACCTAAAATCTCAAAAGGCTGTGATGATAAACGCCCACATTTTTGTGGGTGTTTTTTGTGACCAACATAAACCCCAGCGCGAGAAATTTAAAAACCGTAAATTTTTTCACGATAGCGCGTCAAAAACGTATAATACGTTTAAATCGACACGAATAAATCAACACATTATCGAAAGGAAAGCGTTATGACGCACAACGAATCCTCTACGCCCTCTCCTGTAGACGTTCTTATTATCGGAGCCGGTCCGATTGGTATAGAGCTGGCTGTAGCGCTCAAACAGGCTGACGTTAATTATATTCATGTAGAAGCCAAACAGATTGGACACACCATATCGTGGTGGCCGCGCAATACCAACTTCTTTAGCACCTCCGAACGCATCGCCATATCCGGCGTGCCAATTCAAAACAACCATCAGGGTCGCATCACCGGCGAAGATTATCTGGCTTATTTGCGAGGTATTGTCGAGCAGTTTGATCTACACGTTAACAGCTACGAAACGGTAACGTCTATCGAACGGCATGCCTCTCACTTCAGCATCCAAACAGAATCGTTAACCGGCCCTAAAACGTATACCGCTCACAATGTAGTGATGGCCAAAGGCGATATGGACATGCCCAACTTGCTTAACATTCCGGGTGAGGATTTGCCGCACGTTACCCACTACTTTGGCGATCCCCATACTTATTTTCGCAAGCGGTTGCTGGTGGTCGGCGGGCGAAACTCGGCGGTTGAGGCTACGTTACGCTGCTGGCGAGCCGGAGCCGAAGTGGCGATCAGTTATCGCCGTAAAATGTTCAGCGATAGGGTAAAAGAGCATATTCGGCCCGATCTTTTGGCGCAAATTGAAAACGGTACTATTACTTACTATCCGGAAACCATTCCGGTTGAGATAACGCCGCATCATGTGGTGCTGCAACCGGTGTGCGAGGGTCAGCCCATCGATGAGGCCGATCCGATTATTCACCCCACCGATTTTGTCTTGCTCACCACCGGCTATCGGGCTGATATGCGTTTGTACGAAATGGCCGGAGTTAATTTAGAAAGTGACCGGCGTATTCCCCAGTTTGAGCTTGAAACAATGGAAACCAACGTCCCTGGCCTTTACGTTGCCGGCACGACAGCGGCCGGTATGTTGCAAGATCGATATCGCTTATTCATTGAAAACAGCCACGAACACGTCGTTAAAATCGTCAAAGCCATTACGGGGCGGCCACCGAAGAGAGTAGGTACGATTCCGGCACGCAGTTATGAACTGGCTCTGGAAAAGTTCGATGCCAATTAGGCTGTATGAGATTTACGAGATCGCTCGACGGCAAGTGCCTTTTAACACTTTATCGTCGATATTTTGTCCGATTTTGTGACTTTTGGGCAAAATATTAAGTACCTTTTTCTTATTAAACTCAGGACTTTTTTCCCTTATCAAATTTAAAATAATATCGTATCCTATAAACGTATGGTATTTATGGTTTTTGATATTAGATTGGAGCCTGAAGTGATAAAGCACAAGAAATCGATCCAATCGATTGTTTCAGCCGTTTTGTTAATTCTTTTTTTAGCCCTAATTCCTCTTACATTTACTGATCATATTGACGCTGCTCCGTATAATACACAGTCAAATGAAGGACAAGGGTTGTTGGCTTTGGTTTACCCTAACGATGCCCAAGCTGCGTTGACATCAACAGAAGTGAGCCGGCGTCGGGATATGTCGCCAATTATGTTTCTTTTGGCCGGTGGTTTTGGAGTGGCTGTTGTCAGCGCGGCATCGATGATGGTTTTGCGTATGGGGCCGGACAAGTAGAAAAGTTTTTCTTGCAAAAAAGACCCCGATTTGCTTCATTTTTCGCTAAAAAACGTTTGACAAATCACACTGAGTGTGATATACTTCCTCTTCGTTAAGCTAAGTGTATTAAACAACAATTCATATTAATTGTTTAAGAATATGAACTCTCACGTAAATTTCCGTAAGCGCTGGTTGGTTGATTGGTACACTTGCTGTGCCTATCTTTGAAGGCCCGTTATTAGTATGGGATAAAAGATAGGCGTGAGATTTGTTCTCACGCTTTTTTGTTGTAAAATTCAGGTATCCCGTGTCTCCGTAGCTCAGTGGATAGAGCGTTTGGTTGCGGACCAAAAGGCCGTAGGTTCGAATCCTACCGGGGACGCCTGAAAAAACAGATAGTATCTGTTTTGGGAACTTTTCCTAAAAATTGATTTCTTGATGTAAGGAAGCCGTCGCTGCTCAACCATTGTTGAGTAGAGGAACTTCCCGACTCTCAGCCTCATATACGAGGCAAGATCGCCTCACGAAACCGTAAGTGAGGGCAAAGCACTGAAAAGTGTCTTTGACTACAACCGCAACAGAAAGCAAGTCAGCCCTAAGGGGTGATGAGTGAAAGGGTAGGGTAAGAGCCTACCAGCGGTCTTGGTGACAAGATCGGCTAGGCGAGCGTGCGATTGAGAGCAAGGTGAGTGGGCCAGGCTAAGGCATGGTCTCACCGCAGCGATAATGGTGACCCAAAGTAACACTTTGTAAGCCAAGAATCGCCAGGTGTAAAAGCCTGAGACAGATGGCGGCCAAAACAGAATCGGGGGTACTAACCTTTTTCAAGAAATCAACGCATTCGATGCGGGGTGGAGCAGAGGCAGCTCGCCAGGCTCATAACCTGGAGGTCGGGGGTTCGAATCCCTCCCCCGCTACTCTCTTAAACACTTAGGGGTGTAGCTCAATTGGCAGAGCGTCGGTCTCCAAAACCGAAGGTTGCGGGTTCGATTCCTGCCACCCCTGTCTTAAAAAATTGAGAATGTAGAATAGAGAATGAAGAAAGGGCCGGATACAGCCAAACAATTCTAAATTCTACATTTTTAATTCTCAATTCACCTGCGGGCGTAGTTCAGTGGTAGAACGTCTCCTTGCCAAGGAGAAGGTCGTGAGTTCGAATCTCATCGCCCGCTCTAAGATTCACTCGAAAAAAACATAAAAGGGCGCTCGGCATCGAGCGCCCTTTTATGTCCCAGGAAATACTGTAACATTGTTACAGTTACGATAACCCCGCATTTTACAGACTAACCTCGTACGCAACCAGAAGAGCAATAACATCGCCACTGGCCAACGCAAAATTAGGAGCTATACCTATCCCACTGCTGCCACCGTCCCTGACAACCTGAAAAGATGTGGCGTTTTGAACATTGCAGGATCCAACGTAGGATGCCGACCCGGTGTCGACTATCCTCGCTATTCCTATATCCCCCGTTACGTCTGAAATGTCGTACGGCAACCCGCCTATGATGATAGCGTTGCCGGCCACACCCGATCCGGTTATCCCGACCCGCATGCGGGCTGTGATCGTCCGGTCAGAGAGAACATAACGCGCAAAGCCCGATGTGAGCGTGTAGGTCACGCTGCTAGATTGCGTGATCGTTGGGATCCAATCTTCCCAGCGCCCCGTTTCGATTTGTGCCTCTAGTCGCCCGATTCTCTGCTGCAAGTCGTACAGCAGACGTCCATCATTCATCGGCTCGCAACTCCACACCAATATCCTCACGGCCACGCTCGACCCGAACGCGAACACTATCCAGGCGCACGCTTACCGATCTCCCGTTGTGTTCAGCGATGCACCTATCGCCAAATTTAATCTCGCGTCCATATTGTACGGCCTGTGTATCTCTAAACCGGGCGCTGAATATCTCAACTGGTCGATAGTTCTTTAGCGCCGCCTGCCCGATGCCGGTCAACTGGTCATCATCGCTATTGCTGGCATTGACGAAAACCTCGCGGCGATTGAATGGCGACAGGTTACTGCGCTCACTATCCTCAACCTCCGTAACCGTCCGATCCTCGCCTTGCCCACGCCCGCCAATGTAGGCGACGGTTCGTTCTTCACTGGATAGATAAGATCGCCTCACATCGCTCAATGTCCCATTTCGCGCTGACAAAACAACCCTGTTTGCTTGGCTGCGATCAACACCCCACTGTTGAGTGCGCGTCGCAAATGTAAAATCTTGACTGTTAGGATCGTATGTTAAGCCAAAAAATAGCGGAGTGCCTTGATAATCACTGGCTTGTGCAATTTCTCGCATAGTGGCTAACATGTTCCGATATGAAAATGATTTATCGATACTAGGCCCATCAGAAGTATCAGCATCAATGGTTATATAACCACTTAAATCTCTATCACTGTCAGCCGCAGAACTTTCAATATTCTCACGAGCTATAGCTTTAATCATATCATCAGCTTGATCGCTTTTAGACGCTTGGCTAGTTGTTGATTTATAAGCTATAACCGGTGCATCAAGGATAAAGTTTGTAGAATAAGCTATAATTCGTATATATTCTTGCCCCTGTTGAGTTAGATACTCTTCCCAATCACGAATAAACCAACAAGTATCACCTTCTAAATATTTTTTACCCCCTGGCACTTGACGCCAAATTTCGAGGCGATTGTCAACACTCAAGAAACGCGGCGCTAATTTGGGAACATCAATTTGAAGTGTACCCATCTGGTTAATAGTCAGGGTATAGGTCAAGGCGATAAATTGATCTAGTACCTTAATTCGTGATCCTTCGATGCTAGTTAGGATAACAGAATATGTTGCCATTTATGAAACTGCACCTTCAAAACCCCAATATTTTTCACCCCAACGAAGGGACATTGAGGCGCTTGCATTATCGCAAAAAATCGAAATGTTGTTCTCGCCTGGTGTTAAATAAAATGATTCGGTATCCGATCCTGGTAGAATTGATGAAAAAATATCATCCCTAAATGTGCTAATAAACGCCTTGTTTCCTGGTCTTAAATCCAGCGTTGCTATTTCTCCATCTTCTAATTCCAAGTCAAAATAAATCTCATGTCCTGTGCTGTAGTTGATTATATGATACACTCTGCCAGGTCCAGACATTTCTATAATTGGATATGTTTTTGCCTTGCCGTTATTCGATGCCGTATTTACTTCGCCTGTTATAGTTGTTCCAAAATTACTAAATCCAATATATAAACCACCAGTAGGGATTGTCAATAATGAATAAATAATTGCCGAACCAGGAAGATTAACGCCCACAGGAATCCATTTAGAGCTATCCCATACAGCTAACGCATCAGACAATGTGATACTTCCGCCAGCTGTATCAAAAGAGCTGCCCCCAACATATATTAACCCGTTTTCATCGACAGCTATATGCCTTGCCGTTGGTGTTCCTGACGCTCCTGTTAGCCCACCCCCCATATCGATCAAAGTCGATCCATTCCATATTGATACTAAGTTGTATGGAGATGTGTATCGACCGGCGATAATGAGATTGCCATTCTTGTCAAAAGCTATTTTGTCTACTCTGTCATTAAATGACGCTATACCTTGCCATGTCGCTCCATTGTCATCTGAGTAAGCTAATCGATTTATAGAAACAGAATCAAATGTTGTAAACCGACCACCCACCCAGATTCGACCTGATCGAGCAACTAAAATACACTCTATAACATTGTCACCGCTAGCAATAGATGTCCATGATGATCCATCATATTTACACAATGCACCGCCGGAAAAACCACCATACAAATCACCGTTGGGGGCAATAGCCAGACACGTTGGAGTAGATGGTGGAGTTCCAACCTGACTCCAAGATGACCCATTCCATGATATTACTGCCCCTATACCACCACTCTCCCAATTAGAAGTTTCAGTTGTGGCAATGATAATACCCCCATCTGGAGCAACAACCATGCCAACTATGTCGTTTGCCCCTTCGGTTGCCGTTCCACCGCCAATGAGCGTCCACGATGATCCATCCCATTCGTACACTCTAGCCCTACCAACTGCCCCGGCTGTCTCTGCTGCATAGATTTTTCCATCAAGACCTTGAACCAATTGTGTGACTTCGACATCACCATCACTTAGACCACCATCCATGTTATCCCATACGCCATTTATGCCACGATTTAGAACACGGAAGGCAGACAACGATCCATGGACTGTAGCGGTTACAGCTCCATGTTGCCTACCACTTTCGCCGCTTCCGGTACCCATAACCGAGTACCAAAAAGGATCTTTTTGTGCTTTAAACCTAAGCGATAACTCTTCAAGGCTTACGCCTATTGAAGTACCTTTTTCTAATCCGCCTTCGTATCGAGCTTTTATAGCTACAACTTGGCTGTCTAATTCGTATCTAAGCTCAAATGGTTCATCAGTTGGCAATCGATGATGATTGACTAAATCTATCAGTGTAGATCGCCGTGATAAATAGTCAGACCAGGACGATCCCGTCAGTGTGCCAACGAGTTGAAATTGTCTGGGGCGTGTAATAGTGCGCTGATGGTCTGCGCCGTCCGATTGCGCCGGCAGGGTATCAATTAATTCGATGGGTGGCATGCCAGTCCCAACTGATGCCCTTATATTGAATCCTAATTTGCTACCGCTAACATCTGAGACAAGATCGACAACCTTCCCACCCCCTGAACTGGTTGACAGCCTATAGCTGGTACTGCTATGTTTCCCGGCTGTCCATTCACATCCATCTTGATCGCCGTCACAATAGGTAGTTGAATAGCTTTTAGCCTCAACTTGGACAGCATCAATGTAAAATGGATCGCTATCGTTATCGTTATTCTTACGGATATACAAGCGCGGTCCACTAGACGATCCTCCGGTCATAGCCGTAACCGAGTACCGCCGCCATGTGCCATCGCCGACAAATTCAACAGCATCGCCTATTTGAGAACCATTGACATATAGATAAGCCTCATATGGCACACCGTCAACGCCTTTGATCGAGAATGAAGCTGTATACTCTGTTGCAGTGAATACAGATGAAATAGCTATATAAACTCCGCCAGTTGTATTTGTAGTAGGGTCGACTTCCAAACAGGCCGCGCCAACCGCCTGCTCATCCGTCGATTGTGACAGCGATGATGAGTTAACCGCCGTTGCTCCGGTTATGCCAGTTTCAAACGATGGATTGCTAATTAAATTCGTTGTCGCTTCTGCCTGGACTATTGACCAAGTACCCAAGTTTTTATGATCCTCATTATATGAACTATGTGCTGATCAGAGCACGCATTTGATTAAACTCAGATGCAGTACTGCCGATGTTATTTGTGTAAATATTCTGCGTGAACGCATTCTGCACCATACGATCCGCTGTCTTTCTCACCGCCTCAACCGGAGCTGATGAATTATCGTTTAGCCCTTTCGCTAAACCCGCCTGAATATCATGCCCTACCGTCATAAACACCTTCGACGGCGATTTTATCCCCAGAACGTCCTTAGCTGTTTTGAATAGACTATTCGCTAGATCGCTGACCAGGTCAGTCAGCCAGTTCCAGCCCGCCCGTATCCCGTCCGCTATCCCGTCTACAATAGCCTGCCCCACCTCACTAAACTTGCCCTTTACATCCTCCCAGACTTTCAGCAACTCCTCTTTCAGCTTGCCGAGTAGTTCGATCAGTATTTTCTTGCCGTTCTCCAATATTTGAGCAATCGCGTCCCAGGCCGTCTGCCATATATTCTGCAAGGCTTCCCCCAGGGCCTCCCAATCACCGCGCATCAGCGCCGCCGCTGCGTCGATGGCATAGCCTATAATGTCCAAAACCGCCTTGATATACACCTGAATACTGTCCCAGTAAAGCTTCGCAATCGTGAGGATCGTGCTCCCCCACGTATCCCAGAACGCTTGAATCTGGGTTAGCCGCATAACGATATACATCTCGATCAAGGCATAGATCGCCTGTGCAATCTGGATCACATTTTCACCATGTGCGTCCCACCATTCAGAGATATAGTTCAAGAATCCCGTGATGTACGGCGATAGAAAATCAATCACCTGCTGCGTTGCCTCCTGCACCGTCGCCCACGTTTCAGACCACGTCTCCGACATGGGTCCCACGTTGTCCTGAAACATCGCCACCAGCATATCGATCACAACAATGGCCTGATCTACCAATGGTGGCAACTGCTCTTCAAACCAGGCAAATGCCATCTCCACCGCCGGCATCGCCCGGTTAGCCAGGTCCAGCAGCTTCCTGCCCACCGGCTCCAGTGCAATCAGCGTCCGCCGCCACACGCCGCTAAACAGCGCCCCCCACGTGTCGTATTGAGCCGCCAACGTCTCGGTGCTGCCGGCCAGGTCCGCCATGCTGGTCTTCGTTAAATCAACGCCTAACATAGCCGACGCCCCCATGTTTTCCCACATGGTTCCGAATATGGCCACTCCGGCCTTGTTTCGCTCTATCGGGTTCTCTATAGATCTCAGCCCGTCCAGGATGTTCGCCATGTAGTCACCCCAAACTTCGTCACCACTGGCTATAAACCCTGATATTCGTTCGAAATCCATACCCATCAGGTCAAACGCAGCACTTACATCATCTCCGCCCTCTAGAAGTAATATACCCGCCTCTTTGAATGCGTCGGCAATCTGGTCCGTGCCCAACACACCACCGGCCAACCCCGTCTCCATGGCGCTAAAGAATTGCCCTGCGCTCAATCCATTCTCCGCGAACAGGTTGCCGTACTCACTGATACTACCCAGGAAATCACCGGACGAATTGAGCCCTCGCTGAAAACCACCGACCATCAGGTCGAACGCCTCTTCTTGGCTCAGCCCAAACTCCTCTGTCAGCACCTTGGCCGCATTGAGGCTCTCGCTAATGTCCACACCAAACGCATCCGCCATCGATAGCGCGTTCTCTGTAGCCGATTGCAGCTCCTTATCAGACAAATCGCCCATCTGTTGCCGTGCTTCAATCACGGCCGCCGTCGCCTCTCCAATAGAGTCGGTAAAATTATTACCATAGACGCCCTTAACCACTTCGCCCATGGCCGCGGCCTCTTCGCTGGTCAGTCCCAACTGGGCTTGCATATCCCGCTGGGCTTGGTCAAGCTCGCTGCTCATATTCAGCACGCTCACCGATGTCCCCACCGCCGCCGCGCCAATGCCGGCCACGGCCCCGGCCGCCAGCGCCAGGCCGCCCGTTGCTACCGCGCCACCTACCGATCCCAGCAGTCCCAACTTGCCGCCCATGCCGGACACCATAGTTTGAGCCTGACCCAAACCTTGCTGAAGGCCGGCTGTATCGGCTCCTATTTTTACCAACAAATTCCCGATAATTGCCATTATCTCAGATCCTTGCCGCCAAACGTCGCATTTAACATTTCCAACCACGCCCGCTGAGCGGCCGGCGATAGCTCATCAACCTCAACCACATCCCGGCGATCCTGCTGCTCTCCGCCAAACGACAGCATAAACTCATCCAACCGATACGGCTCCGGACGTTTTTTACTACTGCGGTGTATCTCCGCCATCGTTCGGGAGATAATCGCGGCCTGGATGTCACCTCGCTTGTCTCCAAACGGATTGAGTCCGTAGTAGGCCATCCACTCGGTCAGCTCCCGGCTCGATATCCGCCGCAGCAATTCGTCCACGGTGCAGCCCATCTCAAGCGCCAACAAAAAATAAAATTGGCGCTCTGGGCGTGCTACAAATTTTCCGTCATCTGCGCCAGCTCGTTGCTACCCAATCCGGCCAAGCGTCGGGCCACACTAAAAACTCGGTCTAGGGCCACCGCGCTCTTCTCGCCCAGAGCCGTTACATCACTTGGCTTCAGTACGGGCTGCCCCTTTTCGTCGATCAGAGTAGTTGCCACCAATCGCGCCCGGACATTGTCCATCGAGAGGCGTACTTTTTTGCCGGCGAAGCTGGTAACACTCGATTCGAACGCATCGCGCTCTATTCCGCTCAACGCCTTCACTCGCACCTCACCGCCCCACTCAGGTACCGGCACATCTTCATAAACGGTCGATGCGTCCGGAGCGGACAGAATTTGATCACGTGTTAATAAGCTCAAATTAGCCTCCTAGCTCAGCGTTGGCTGCCCGGTAACCTTCAAAGTTACGTTGGCCATAATGTGTTCCTCTTTAGGAGAGTCCCACTTAATCTTGTTGATGTAGGCATCAAACACCCAGTTCGTCCCCCCCGAATCGGGTAGCTCGATCTTGTACGCCAGCAATGTTTTATTCAGCAGCGCGTGCGTCACCCCACCGCTGCTATTGGCGTGCGTCCCCTCGCTGATATCGAACGCCAGCCCCAGCTCAATGTCACTCACCTCAAATAACCCGCTCGGCACAAACTCCCGATAGCCGGCCGCCGAATCGTGAGCCGTTGTCTCACTCATCACGCTGGCAATCTCAACCCCGTTGAACGTCTTCACCGATGCAATCGCCGTGTAGGTGGGCGTGGTGCTGAGCGCTCCATCGCCAATACTAAACGTTACTCCAAATCCACCATCTGCCATCACAACCTCCTATGATGTTTTAAAAACCAAATTAAAGTCCACAATGCTCCGGCTCACACCGGTCACGTCTTCAAAGTCACTCTGTTGCGTAATAAAAAACGCCCCGTGTAGAGCCACCAATCCAATAGTGGCCCGCAGGCCGTTTAACTCACTCTTGATAGCGCCTGCTACCGACCGCGCTATTTTGGGCGTCGAGCCATAACAATGAAACCGAAAGCGGGCATACTCCAGATCCAGCGGCCCATCGTGCGCCATCTCGATCTCGCTTCCCACCCGGCGATAAACCACCGCCGGCAGTGTTGGCTTTTGGGGCAGCACGTCCGGATAAAACCGCGTCGAAATCAGAGTACTAATCGTCCCGTTGCCCGTCGCCCAGATGTACAGCCCCTCTTCAATCGTGCTCACAGCAGTGCCTTCCGCAGCGCTTCAGCTATCGCCTCCTGCGCCACCTCTTTCTTCTCTTCAAACGCCGGCGTCAACCAGGGCGTCTCCGGTATGCCGGGGTGATCCTTCACCCGCGCCGCAAACTCGCCGTTCACAAATTGCAAAGCCTTAGCCGTCTTCGGATCGATGCTGTGGCTATCCGCGCCAAACTCCCAGAACAGCCCCCAAAATCGCTCCGGGTCCGGACCAACCGCAAGCTCTACGCTGCCGTCCTCTTCCCGGCTCGTCTTAACAACCACCCCGGCACTTAAATCGCTACTAATCTGGCTGGCATTCGCCGCCGCTGCCCGCTGCATTACATCCGCCCCGGCCGTTACCGCATCGAGCAGCACCCGGTCAGCTTCCTTACCCATCGCCTTCAGCTTGGCCGCCAGCTCGCTACCACCCTCAATAGTGAAGGAAAACTTATTACTCATCGGCGTTAACCTCCTCGCACAGCAAATGTAGCTCCCGCTGTCGCGTGTTCACCTCAACAATCCGCTGGATGTCATACGTATGCCCACTCCACGTCACCCGCATCCGGGTCGTCAGACCGCTCCGATACCGCATCTCAATCCGCGTCGACGACAGCGCCACCGTCTGGTCCTCAGCATTAATAAACTGCTCCCGCCCACTCAACGGGATCACCGCCGCCCACACTGTAGCCACCGTAGACCAGCTCTCAAGCTCAGCCCCATCCGTATCCCGCGTCGGCGTATTCTGCTGTATCACCACCCGATGCCGTAGCTTTCCGGCTCTCATAATCCACCCATAAAATAACAATAAATTATTGACACCCCGTCCTGCCGCGTGGTATCATGTCTATCACCTAAGCAAAGGAGATCCAAGATGAGCATCACCGAACTAATTACCTCGGCCAAAATCCTAATCGATGCCGACGGTAACAAAGAAGCCGTCCTACTCGACTGGCCTCTCTGGGAACAACTATTAACGCTCCTCGAAGACCTAGAAGACGCCGAAGAGATGGCCCAAGCCCGCCAAGAAGATGACGAACTCATCCCCTGGGAACAAGTCGTAGCCGAGTCTCGACACGCCTACAAAACCGGCCAAGTCAAGCGCGGCACCGCCGATGACCTAATAAAGGAGATCTCGAATGAGTAATGTATTTAATCTACCCATCGAAATAGAGCGTACCGAAACTGGCTATGTGGCGACATCTCCGTTGCTCCCCGGTCTCGTTGTCGATGGCCTTACTATCGAAGAGGTTTACCGCGAAGCCCCCATCGTCGCCCAAGAACTCATCCAAATCTACAAAGATGCCGGCAAGCCGCTCCCCCCGGAACTGGAAGAAAACATCGACAAACTATCCTTGTCTATCCTCGTCCCCGCCTAATGCGCTATAGCGAGTTAGTAAAGAAGCTGCGTCGCCTGGGTTGCCAATTCCATCGTCAAGGAAAAGGCAGTCACGAATACTGGTACAATCCCGCGACCGATCTCTATACCTCTGTCCCTCACCATCGCAATCGAGAAATTCCCAACGGCACCCTCCACAAAATCCTCAAGGAACTCGGTCTTTCCCTCAAAGACCTTCAAAAGTAATCCCTACCCCCTACTACCTCCCAATAAAATAACAATACCCTATTGACACCGCCCCCACCCTGTGATACACTGAACGCATATTGAGCTGCGAACTCAGAATAAGGGCAGGCGTTTTTTGTTGCCCGCACAAATCAATATAAAATTGGTGTGCAAAACCCTGTGGGGGGCACGTCTGCTTCTGAGTTCGCAGCTCCAAGCATGGCAACCCCCTCACAGGGTTTTGTGTTTACAGTTAAAGGAGCTGCGATCCTATGAACGAACAAGCGAACCAACCCAGCAGTCACGAGGCCCAGGCCCAAGAAGAAGACCCTATCCCCACCGATCTACCCACCCTCCGGGGCGAGATCGACACGATGATCGAATTCATCCTCTTCCACTACAGCCACGCTATCGAACTAACCCACCGCCTCAAACGCTACCGCAAGGCCGAACTGGAGGCGATGAACCGATGAGCGCCCAACCAACCAACAAACTATCCCCCCAACAAACCAACCTACTCCAGGAAGAAATAGAATTCCTACTCAACTCCGACATCCCCTCCCTTGAGCGTTCCCTGGCCGCCACAAAACGCCGCCTCGAATATCTGACCCAGATCACCGGCCCGTCCGCAACCGTCAGCGTCACCCTTACCAAAGAGCAGGTCCAGGCCCTGGCCGAAGAAATGCAGCAGTGTAAACAGTTCGCCCTGCAATGCCCGCAGCTTTCCTCTCTGGCCCTCCTGTTCATCACCCGCCACCTCGGCGAAGAGCAGCTCACAACCTATCTCAAAGAGTTGTCGCAACACGCCTTCGCCCCCAACGGTAACTAGTCCACACCCAGAGGGATAGGCTCCGGCCTGTCCCTCTTCTTTGCCACTCTGTCAAACATCTGTCAAGATATTTCGCTACCCGGGTAACAGATCGGCGACCAGCTCAGCGCTGGCCAGCGCCAAAAAACTCTACAAACCCCAGACAATCAATAGCTCCGGTTCAACCAAATCAAACTATCCACCGCCAGGGGTATATTTCCCACAATCGACCCCACAACAACCGGTTCCCGGTTCTCATACCAATGGCTAACCAGCAACCTGATCAGATGCACCAGGTAGCTCGGCACGTCGGCCGCCAGACCGTACCCGGCAACGTATGTCACCTGCACCGGATTCATCGGGCGCAGCGTTGTCGATGGCCACGACTCGCCATGCTTCAGCACAACCCGGCCCGGCTCGCTGTCGATGTCTACATCGTAAGCGCTACTAGCCAGCGTGTTGCTGGCCCCCTCGCTGTCATAATAAACAATCGACGTTACGCTTTGTAGCGGCGGCCTCGGCAAAATGATCTCGTCGCACGCCGGCCAACCATCCAGAGACAAACGCCATGTCTGAGTAACCAGCGAGCGCCGTGTCGTTTTTTCAACGTAGTCCCTCGCCGCCTCCAGGTAAGCCGCAATTAACTCATCATCATCCGACAGGTCAACCCGTAAATGGTTCTTGAGCGCACTTACACTAAGCGGCTCCGCCGCAGGCTCAACCGTTCGCTTCAAAATCACGAATATTTCTCCAGTTGCACAGATACCGCCGCGTCGCTCCCTCCGGAGCGGATAAGCTTGAGAGCCTGGATGTTGTCGTTACCCTCTACTATCAGGTGATCCCCGGCCGCCAACGGCACCCCCAGGGTCGATGTCGGGGCTGTCCCTTCAAAGGTCACTACCACACCATTGCTATTACATGCCACAATCGCCCGGTCCGCCTCGGCTAAATCAGTCGCTCCCCAGCTCCAGGACCCATCAGAGATCACCAGCGCCGTACTACTAATCGTATTCCCCTTCAGCGCATAGGCGCTTGGTGCATTAAGGCTCGGCATTATCCACCTCGTTTCTTTTTTCGCCCGGACGGTATTACAGTCGCTTCCGAAGGCTCAATTGCCGCTGTCTCCGGAGCCTCCTTCGGCAGGAGCACTACAGCCGCGCCTGCACCGATATACGCAAACGCTACATCCTTCGGCAGATCTACCTTAGTCCCTATCAGATAAACACCGTCTGGGCCAGTCGCCGGTCTAATAAATCTAATCCACATAAGAACACTTAACTGCTGGGGATAAGGCCGGCACCGCGCAGTACCGCAAGGATCGCGTTCTGGTTGGCCTGTAGCTCCTCGCAATACTCAAGCAGTTCGTCTACCGTCGGCGTGCCGCCATCGGCAATCGTCACCGCCCCGTTGGGCGTGATACTGGGATCATTACTGGTGTAAGTCAGAGCAATGTCGTCGATAGCGCTGGCCTGTGTTCCGGCATTCGTGATCATGCCACCACTGGCAATCTGCAACTCACCCCCAATCACCAGCTTGTCTCCGCCCTGCTCCATATAATTACCTGCGTTGTAAGACATAAGTTCTCCTCGTTTCGATCAGAGAGGGGGGAGGAGTTACCTCTCCCTCTCTATCTCAAATCTCTATCTACGCCGTGCCTTCAGCCGGGCTGGCGTGGGTTTCAGCATCAATCGTCGAGCCGTGGGTTGTCGGTGCTTTACGCGGTCCATAAAGGATGGCGTACACGTCACCGGTTACCGTGTCGGCACCCCCGCGCACCACCAAACATTTCAGGTACCGTTCGCGAGGCTTATTAATGTCGATCAGGAAAGAGTCGGCATCGTCACCGGTTACCAACTTGGTCCCCTCTAGATCAGCATAGGCGTCGGACGAACCGTCATCCCTCGACTGCTGCACCTTGGCGAAATTGCCCGCATTAGCGGTCGCAATCGAACCTACAAACATCACGCCCTCAAAACCCTGGGTGTCAACGGCGCTACTGGTCAAAGTCGTGCCGGCACTACTGGCCCCGGCCAAAACCTTGATCACCTTCACGTTTTTATTCAAATTCATCTTGGATATCTCCTCAGATCTAACTACTGCCTGCTAACTGCTAACCTACGCCAGCTTCACCCGCACAAACGCCTCTTCCAATACCGGCTGCCCGTCCGACTCCAACCGTCCAATCAAACCCACCTGGTTGGTCTCAGCGTACAGTTCATTCAAAAGCTGGAATTCAAGCGTCAACGCGTCCACAATCCAGTAATAGGAGAAGTCGCCCAGGGCACCTACATAGTTCCCGCTCGTAAACGTGTTCGGCACGTACTCACTCTCCATCACCGACAGGTCCAGCAAGCGATCAGGTTCGCCCACCCGCACACTCTCAGCCCACAGATACTGGCCCTCACCATCCTTCAGTTTGGCCACCTGTTTGATCCCGTCTCGGTGAAACATCCACCGCGCCCGGTTGCGATACTGCATTTTTAATGTGTATTTTGCTTCCTTCAGCCCATCGACTTTAATTGATGTGGTCGTGTTCCCGGTGCTCACATCGCGGCTGGTGCTAATCCCATCGCTCGATGCCACAAAAATACCCAGCGGCTGCTGAGCGCCGTTGCCGGTCATACCGGCCTTCTCATAGGTGATCCCAAATTTGTAGGCCAACCGCATCCGAACCAACGCTTCTGCATTTGGCACGGCCCGCATTAATTTACGGGAAAGCTTGATCCGCTTGGCCAAAGGATGCGGATGCAGCGACCGTTTACCAAAACTCATCGAGCTATCCTCGCTGCCGGTCGCCAGTTCGGCCGTCCAGTCGGCATCAGCCGGGTCATTCTCCAACGTCGGCACGCCCAGACTATCCGCATTAACCACGGTAAACGTGGTCGCCAGTTGCCGAATATAGGTTATATCGTCCACATTCTTCAGCAGTTCATTAATAAATTGCTCTGGCGGGCGCAGGTAACCGCCGGATATATCCAGCTCAGCCTGCAGCGCCCGCAGCTCCTCCGGTCTATAATTGCGAAAACCGTGCGCTATCCAATCCGGCATAGCCCGCTGAAAAATGCGATACTGCCGCTCTTGTCTCAGGACAGACTCCTCATCTGCCTCAATCCCAAACGCCCGGTGTAACGCCTCTGGAATAACCTCAGCATCGCTCATCGCCCGTACCGCGTCCGGGTTTATTTGCAGGTTCGCTACATCGCCCGAACTTTGCACGTGTACCGGCGGCCGCTGACTGGAGCGCATCTCCTCATCCAGACCGTTCTGGCGCTCGATGCGATCAACCCGCTCCTTTAGATTGGCGGCCTCATCGTGGTAGCCATCCCACTGCTGTTGCTCCTCTTGGGACAGATCCCGGTTCTCTTTCTCCGCCGTCTCCAGGAGTTTTCGCGCGTTTGCAATCGCATTAGCCCGCTTTTCGCGCAACTCTCTTGCTTGCAAGAAACTCATAATCACTTCTCCTTATGCCTAAAAAAAAGAGGCCGTCTCGTTATCTACGAGAGGCCCCGGCTTATGCTCTGTCAGGCATTTTTATCTAATTGTTGAATACAAATTTTACAGCTCAACCAACAGCAACCGCCGCCGCAAGTTCGCCAGCCGCCCGGCTACACGCTCCTGCTCAGTGTCCGGCCCGGTGACCTCACCGGCCGGCGCTCCCTCTGCCATTAGTTTCGCCATATCCCGTACCGCAGCCGACGTATCCGGGTAAGCCGGAAACGTCACCGGGCCGGTGTCGTACAACTTCACCCGGTGCAGCACTCGCACCGGCAACGGCTCCTCTTCTGTGGGATGCCGCCAACTCTCCTCCAGTGCCCGAAACCCAAACGAACTTTGCGATACATCACCCCGGTCGATGCTCACCTGTAAATCACGGGCGTACTGTGTATCCGGGGGATCTATCTCATACAGCAAGCCGTCTTCGTCCTCGACCAGGGCCATCGTCTGGCTCGCCGTCCGTCCCAAAATCAAATTCGGATCGTGGTTAAATAGTCCCCGCACATCATCCCCCAGGCTCTCGCTAAACGCGCCCGGCATAATGATCTCTCGAAAACCACCCAAATCCTCACTCATCGCGTTAAACACAGCCCCATGCCCCCGGATTGTCCGCGTTCCGTCTTCGCCCTCTACCATCCGGACTTCAGTTGTAATTATCCGCCGCTCGATTTTCATCTATATTTCCTTTATAAAATAACCTTACCCTATTGACACCGCCCCCATAACTTGCTACTCCCCGGCTACAGGAGTCGCTTCTGTAGCCGGTCTTTATCACCCCAACTCCGCCACAACAGCACAGTCGTGGTCCACTCTAATCATCTCCCCCTGTATAATTGCTCCACCAATCGTCAACCAAGGATTTGTGAATATGGACGTGATCAGAGCGGCGAGTATCGTTAGCTATACGACGTAAACACTCCTCCCTTGAGACCTCTAGCTTGACAACTGTGGCACCAAGCTTGTTTTTTAGGGATAAACGCTTTTGTCCGTTTGGTTCGCTGGTGATAATCCACGCTCTTTTTATTTTGCTTGGTCGTGATAAGCGTCGAATGACAGCATCTCTGGCTTCAGCTACAAATGGTAGTAACTCGGCTGGTTTGTGATACCAGGGCAAGCCGCTAAGAGCTGCATATAGGGCATCAAAATCAACAATTAAATCCCCTTCTTTGCTTTGCTCTTGAACGTATGTTGTCTTTCCGGCTCCGGGTGGGCCATGAACGATGATGACCTCCACGGCTAGCCTTCTAAGGTGTTCAGGGAAAGGGTATGGGTTTCTTTTCATCTATCTACCTCCGCTACAATTGTACAATCACAGCCATTGTGTAAGGGGGGATGGGTTCTTTTCGTGTTAACCCGAAGCGGACGATCCGCCCCTTCCGGCTTAAAATCAGTATCGCTGTCCAAAAACACAGCCTCCACATCAATGACACGGCCATCCATCGCCTTGCAATAAGGACAGCTACTGCCAACCGCCACCCACCTAATCTTGTCAACGCGATACTGCTTATAGAAAGTTTGAGCAAAAGCATTCAGAGATCGATACGCCTCCCGCACAGCGACTGTGTTAGCCTTCTTTTCAGCCCATTCATCAAGTCGTTTTTCCAGAATAGGCGCGAGGTCTATACCCTCTTCAAGGGCCTTTTTGTAAAGGCGTTTCAATTCCCCAAAACTACTTTGGGTCTCGCGGATACTAAGCCTCGTAACAAAGGCGTCGAGGTAATACGCAATATCCTCGCTTAATAATGGGTCTGCTTCCCCTAGCTCTTCGGCTACACTAACCCCGACTTGATCAGCATAATTCAGCAATACGGGTCGAAATTGTCGTTCCCAAAACTCTTGATGCTCTTCATAAAAGACCTCTAGCCACAGCATAAAATCCTGCTCACTACGTTTCTCTAAATGCTTCTTGATCGCCCGGCGTATATCGTTGACTTCGCGTCGAATCACTCGTCCGGCTACGTCTACAAAAACTCGCCGAAAACTGTTCGCCAATCGCTGCCGGCCCCCAGCCACTGACCGCGCCCGCCGCTCAATCGTCTGGTTCCCCAGGCCGCGCTGCTCCCAACTACCCCCGGCTCGATCACCTTGATTACCTTGAGGTAAATCCGGATCGTCCGGTGACGGCTCCCCGACTTGGTCAGCCGAAACCATATTGAGAGGGACCAGGTAGACATCACCCCCTTCGTACGGGTTCATATTCTCCATATCCCGTATCTCGTTCGCGTTCAGCCATCCGCCTTGCCGTGCCAATTGGTAGGCCTGGTAGCGGCTCAGTGTATCGCCCCGCAGTAAGGCCGCTGTCAAATGCTCTGCAAAATACACTTGCCGCTCTGCTGGCGTCAGCAAATCACGGTATATAGCCTGCTCCCAGCGCACAAGCCACGGCTGAAGCGTATCCGTTACAAACTCAATCGCCTGGTGCTCAATATTCGAGAATGTTGCGTTCTCTAAATAGCCAATTTTGTGCAGTGGCATCCGCCAGAACCGTGCGATTTCAGGGACCTGGAACTTACGGGTTTCTAAAAACTGCGCATTTTCAGGCGGAATTCCGACCTGATTCGCCTTCATGCCCTCCTCTAAAATCATAATTCGGTGGGCATTCTCTAATCCCTGGTGTCGTTTTTCTATCGATTTTGATAGTCGGTCGTACGCCAAGTCGCTCAACTTGGCCGGGTGCTCGTAAACGGTTCCAGTCTGCGCCCCGTTGCTAAAAAACCGTGCGCCAAATTCTTCGGTTCCCTTGGCCAAACCAATCGACTGTCGAGCCAGAGAAATAGGATCATACCCTACAACGCCGTCAAAACTCAGCCCCCGAACATGCATCACCCGGTATTCTGGCAGCTCTACAAAGGGCGTTGGTGACCCAGATGGCATCCTGTAGACGTACCACAGCTTGCCGTCGCGCCGAATGACCCGCATTCGGTCTGGACGTAGTGGCCATAACCCCATCACCCAACCGCCGTTAGCGTATTCAATCTCGGCAAACGCATTGCCCCACGACACCAAATGCCCGGTCAGCGCATCTCGAAACTCAATCGCCGTCATCTCCGGATTAGGGAGATGACGCAAGATATTAAACAGACGGTGATTAATCGCCCGATCTTTGCCCCGTTCAGGCCGGCGCTGGTACAAAATCAAAGGCAGCATCGCCAGCGTCTCACTAATCACCCGGTTACAGGCAAATACCGTTGATTGTTGCAGACTGGTCTGATGGTCCACGTGAACCCCGGCCGCCGTCGGCGACGGCAACCCCAGATACTTCGCCCAATTTATATTCTGCGACGGATGCGCCCGCTGCTCTCCCAACAGGCTCGTAATTAGCCCCATCAGCCTCTACTTATTCCAATACGCATCAACGCAATCCCCACCGCCACCGGCACCAACGCCCAATGAACCTCAAATAATCCGTACAATGTAACACCAAATCCCGTCACAATCAGGAGGTCAGAGCCGTCAATTCGTTCCAAAATTTTATTCACAGCAGTAGCACTCCCCGCTCCTCGTACACACTCTCACCGCTCTCTCCCTCATTCCGGATAGCCCGGTCCAGGGCCATTATCAAAGCTACCATTCCGTCGATCTTCTCAATCGACTTTTCTTTGTCCGGCTTGATGTTCCCGGCCGGATCCTGCCTGGCCACCAGGTTGTCAGCCATCCAGGCCAACACCGGATTATTGCCGTGAGCCAGCTCCGATGAAGCAATCAGCCGCTCCAATTCCTTCATCGGCCCGGACATCGAAGCGAACCCCTGCCCAAACTCGACGATCGTTAGCCCAGACTCCTGCATATCCTGCGCTAATTTCGTCGCGCCCCACCGGTCAAAAGCGATCTCCCGCAGGTCAAACATCCCGGCCAATTCTTCGATTTTGGCCAGAATAAAGGCGTAATCGATGACATTCCCCGGTGTCGCCTCAATAAAGCCCTCCATCAGCCAGGCTTCATAGGGCACGCGATCTCGTTTTGATCGTTCGTGTATGGACTCCTCTGGTACCCAGAAGAAGCACAATATTCGAAATTTATCCTTCGCCTTCAGCGGCAGGAAGACCAGTACCAGCGCCGTGATATCAATCGTGCTCGATAGGTCCAAGCCCCCGTAGCATATCCGCCCCCGCAGACCTTCGGCTTCTACCGGGTCACCGCAAGCTCTCCATTTTACCGGGTCGATCCACTTCGTTTCCGCCTGCGTCCACAAGTTCATATGCAGCCGCAGAAACGCAAACAACGCGCTGGGCATCTCCTTGGCCTTAGCCGCCTTACGTCTTAGGTCATCGAGCTTGACACTAACCCCCAAATTCGGATTAGCCTTGATCCAATTGCGCTCATCTTCCCAATCATCATCGTCATCGAGCGCAAAGATGATCCCGAAAAACGTATCATCCTCTACAATCTGGTCCAGGATTTTGCGAGTGTACTCATGCTGCTCGTAACAAATCGACTGCCGGTTGAACCCTGCCGTCGTAATCGCAATCATCAGCGGCTGCCGACGCGCCCCGGTCGCAGTCTCCAGTACATCCCACAGGTCTCGCGTCTTGTGCGCGTGCAGCTCGTCGACAATACACCCGTGAATGTTCAGGCCGTCCAGGCTATCCGCGTCGCGACCGAGCGGCTCAAACTTCGAGGCCGTTTTCTCAACGTGCAGATTGTCCTTAAAAATCCCGATCCGCTTCCGTAGCAACGGCGAGGCCTTCACCATCCGGGTCGCCTCAGAGTGCGTAATCTTCGCCTGGTCCTTCTTCGTCGCGGCCGTGTAAACCTCAGCTCCTGGCTCCCCATCGGCGTCCAGTAGATACAGCCCTGCTCCGGAAACAATCGTCGATTTTCCGTTCTTTCGAGCCACTTCCATATAGGCAGTCCGAAAGCGCCGCATCCCATCACTTGCTCGCTTCCAACCAAACACCACCCAGAAAACAAACTGTTGCCACGGCTCCAATGTTAACGTCTGGCCGGCCCACTCCCCCTTCGAGTGCTTCAAAAACTTGAAGAATTTAATCGCCCGCTTGGCTGCATCCTCATCAAAGTACAAGCCTCGCCGGTCTCCGGTCTCCAAATCTCTCACGTGCCGCTCTACAGCAAGCCTTACCCAGCGCCCTACGACTATTCTGTTTTCCAAGACGTCTTCTATGTATTGCTGGGCCGTGAATTCAGCCATTCAAAAACGCCTCGTAATCATCTTCGCTCGGCGGCTCCGGAATACTCAACCGCCCCCTTGCCGACGGCGTCAATCCAAACTGCTGAGCATACCTCAAATAAGCCGCGCTATTTTCTCGCCATACCTGGAGTAGTGGGTTCTTTCTCTCTACTCCATTCTCGTCAAGTCGCGACAGACCGTTGATAAAAATTCGCTCCATCGCATTCCAGGCCATAGCGTAATGAATCGCCATCATCGTAAACGCCGTGCCATCAACCTCGGTCAACAAACCTAACCGATCTAACTTGTCGATATGGTCCTTCCAAAACCGCTTGGCCCTGGGTGGTAACCCTCTGGGCATCGCCGGGATCACCCGCTCCGGCGCAGGCTCGTTTTTGCTAATCGCCCGCTTGCCCGGGTTACCCTGTAATTCTTTTAGCGCTTTCGGTTTCGGCGGTCGCCCTACCGGCATGGTTTCTCCTAAACAAAAAGGCCGGCGCGTTCGCTACCGCGAACAACCCCGGCCAAACCTGGCTCTGTCAGGTCCTCATGAAAATCGATTAATTTCGCGGGTATAGAAAGAAAGCTACCCGCGCGGTCTACACTTTTGAAAGCTGTAGAGATTTGATCCCCCTACCCCTACTGACCGCGTCCTGTCTTTTTACTATGATGACTATGGCACAACCCTTGCAGGTTCTCCATTGTATCCGGGCCACCATCCCTACGTGGTACGATGTGGTCTACGTCGGTCGACGCCTTATCGCACCCATCCACTCTACAAATTGGATCCCGCCTCAGTACCATCAGTCTTAGTCGCTGCCATCGCCGTCCGTAGCCACGACCAGATGCTGATGGTCGCGTGCTGCCTACTGGCCGGGGCCAAGTCGCGTGCTGCTTAGTGCAGTTTAACTCTGGGCATCCTGGATGCCTACACGGGCATGGAGATCGTCTAGGCATTCTCTAATGTATCAAAACGCTTCTTTGTAGTGCGCTTAGGTGAGCCTGATATAACGACGTACCCTTGCACTTCATACTCGCCCTCTATATCTAAATCACTCGACGCTGTCTCACACTCCATCTTGCCATCCGCGCCGTCATTAGTTAAGGAAGCTGTTTTGTTTAACAGCGTTCCATCTGGCTTGCGAATATCTATCTGTGTAGTAGATGCAGCGCTTATATCTAAGGCTGCCCCATCACTCTGCTTAGTGATAGTCAACCTGATCACTACACCAACGTCATCGATCTGTGGCATCGATCCCCCTATAGAGCGCCGAATTCCTCAGTTGATTGAATGCCCTCAGTCTTGATTGCCTGCACCAAAGCCGCCCGCTCCTCATCGCTCATGGCTGTGATTTTCTCTCTTGCGGCCTGCGTTGCTCTCATCTTGTCGTAAACAATGTGAGCCTCGCGGAGCTGCTCTTGGAGAGCGGCCTTCTTAGTGCGCAGCTTTGCCATCTCGCCCTCTAATTGAGCGATGGTCATGTTATCGAATTTAGCCATCTGTAAGTCTCCTTGGAGGATGTTTAGTTAACTTAGGCGTCCCAAATTTCTCCTGCGACCGAATGCCCCGGTCGGGCATATACCGCCGCAGATCACCCCACGCCGCCTCTCGTTTGGCGACCGCCAACACGTCAGGACGATTGGACATAACAAACGGTAACCCGGCTCGCAACATAACCGCACTATCGTACGCCAACGCATCTAAATGAGCCTGTTCTTCAGCCAGCTTTGCCTTCGCCCGGATCCCGGCCGCCACCTCTAAAGCAGCATTCCATGGTAGGTCCAAAACGGCCTTCCCATTCGACACAACAACAACCCGATCACCCTCTTGTCGGATCGTCACGCTTTCGATTTTTGGGACGATAATATGGGTCATAATTTGAATATTTTGTTACTGCCGTCATCCCAGGTGACAGTGATGTCTCCGCCGTTCGGCGTTACCGGCAAGCCGGTCGCCGTGTCGATATTAGCAATCAAACGGCTGGTCGCTTCAGTACCCGTATGCTGATAAACGTCTATCGACTCCGACTCATCACCCGTCACAGCGCTAAACGTTTTATCTGCTGCATCTGCGACCCCTGACGCAACCGTCTTCGACGCGAGCGCATCGCTTGTCGCCACACGAGCTCCAGCCGCTCTATCAGCTAGATCCTCGTCAGCAGATGTGTCAACCGTGTCATCTGCCTCATCGATCAGAATAATCCGGATGTCATCCGTGTCCCAATCGATCGATCCATCTAAAAAGCCCTCTCGCCCTTTGTCGTAAAGCGCATTAGCCATACTACCTATACCTCCACAGCTAAATCCTCGATGTCAGTAACGCGTACCCCAAAATCAATCGCGTCAGCGATAGTGACATCGAAATTAAAAATAATTTTGATCAATACGGTGATAGTCACCACCCCAAACGCCTCTCCGGATCCGATACCCGCCGGCGACAGAACCTGTCCGCCACCCGTGATAACAATAGCCCCAAACGCCTCTCCGGAGCCGATACCCGATGGCGAAATCGAAACCGACCCGGGAGTTAATACGACGGCCCCAAACGCTTCAGCGCTGATGATCCCCCCCGGCGATACAGAAACCCCGCCCGGTGTCAGTACAACACTCCCAAGCGTCTCAGCACTGGCGATGCCCCCCGGCGAAATCGAAACCCCGCCCGGCGTCACTGTAGCATCCCCAAACGCCTCATCGGACGCGATGCCTGTCAGGAGTAATAGTAATCCCCCGACGGTAACAATTGCTGATCCAAACGCCTCTCCCGAGGCAATACCACCCGGCGAAATCAAAACCGCGCCCGGCGTCAACACTGGATCCCCAAATGCCTCAGCACTAGCGATACCCCCCAGCGATACCGAAACCGCGCCCGGTATCAATGTAGCGTCTCCAAACGCCTCTTCGGACGAGATACCGGTCGGGAGCAGTATCAGGGCTTCTACTGTAATAGTTGTCGCCCCAAACGCCTCTCCCGAGACAATGCCCGCCGGCGAGACAGAAACCCCGCCTACAGTCACTACAGCGTCCCCAATTGCCTCCTCTGAGGTGACGCCCGTCGGTAAAACAAAAACCCCACCGGGCGTCAAGGTGTTACTCCCGAACGCCTCTCCGCTGTCGATACCCGCCGGCGAGATAGAAACTAACGAAGTTAGTACAGCATCCCCAATCGCTTCAGCACTGGCAACACCCGTCGGTGAGATAGAAACCGGGCCGGTGGAGATAGTAGGCGAACCGAACGCCTCTCCGGATGCAACACCGCTTGGAGTAATTGCGGAGGTCGTGCTCCTACTAAACGGGTGATCTCCATCATACGTTGGCGAATTAACGTCGGCAACGGTAAACGAGCCGCTGCCCTCGTCTGAATCACTCAATAACTGTCGGTGGAATATCAAATTTGCACTGGCTACATTTTCCGGAGGCTCGCCATCTCCACTGTTCCAGAGATTGGCTATATCTGTACTGTCCAGCGCCTTAGAGTATGCCGCTACTTCGGCAATTTTGCCGACAAAGTAATTGGAAGGAGTAGACCTTGCTCTTGCGCCAATGCGGGATGTATCAAGCGAGTCCGGTGCGCGGGTGTTGGTGTTGTTGCCACTATTGCCGCCATTGAGGTAGACGGTCCAGTCGTCAGAGGCCGTGAATACACCAATGATCAAAAACCACTCATCAACGGTATAGTCAATCGATGACAATGCCAATTGTGAAGTAGACTCGCGTTGATAGGCGCTCGCCTCATCGCCGGTATAAGTCCCAATAGCAACTTCTTGACTGGTCGAACCGGTGTCGCCTACGGCAAAAGCGGCCATTTCAGCCAAGTTATCACCATCAGCTACTTTGCACCAAGCGATAAGGCTAAATGGATAGTCAGGATTGCCCGCTCCGTCATCTATAAGAGCGTCAGATATTTCAATGTATTCCGAGCCGGTTAAAACAACACTCACGGTCTACCCGATCCCTCTCAACTTCTTCTCCAACGCCTCGATCTCCTGCTCTGTATCCTCGATCTCTATCGTCAGGCTCGCCGGAGCCAAACTGCCGCCAAAACCGGCCATCTGCTCCTTTAACCGGTTTAACCGCCGGTGATGCCGCTCCAATTGCCGCCTGATCGACTCGCCGTTCGTTGCTCGTTTCAGCGCCTCGACCAGCTGGTCCCGGTCCTCGACCCGTTTCGGTGTCGACATCAGCAGCGCGCGATTAACCTCTAACAACAGCCGCAGCGAGTCGTCTATATGCTCCATACCCACTTGGACTTCGTCTGTCAGCTCCGCTATAGCGGACGACACCGGCTGCTGGCTGAGTAGTTTAGTGACCAGTTTGTTCTGCTGCGTCACGGCCTGGATCAATTCGCCAACTCTCGATAGCAGCTCCTCGATATTGGCTACCCTGCGCATCTCTAAGAGCGTTAGCTTTCGCTGCTCATCGAGGAGGGCGTCCGAACTGGCTTTGCTTTCGCGCTCAGCCTCTACAAGCTCGCGATGCTGTTTGAGTAGAGCCTCAATCGATGCACCGTGCTCTACCCCACCTGTCACTTTTTCTCGCCGCCACCGTTCCAGGAGACGCCGGTCTTGGTTAGGAAGCGTAACCGGATAAATCCGGCGGCCAGGCCGCAGCCCGACAGAAATACCCCCACAAGTTCCCATAACTGCTTCTCGGTCAAGCTCATGCCAAGTTCGTTGGTTACCCCTTGGATTAGAGCAAAAATAGTTGCCAATAAAAACGGCGTCAACGCCGCAAATCGAATAGTCTTGCTCTGAGTCGGTTTTTTCGTCATTTCAATGGCCTCACGTACAAATTAACCACTTCTTTTCGCTCCGCTCGTTCCTGAAGCGCCTGGTGTGTCTCCGGGTCAATCTCACCGGCCGCCAAAAAGGCCTCGATGATCTTGTTCGAGACCGACTCTTTGGTCACAACGACCTTACGTCCTAAATCAACGCCCAAAACTTCGTTGGCCACCGCCGGCGAAATCGTTATCCGCTCAGTTCGGCTGATAAAAACACGCCCGCTGCCGACCTCGATCTCGTCTTGTCCAAGCTTGATCATTCCCGCCTTGATGTCCTTCTCTAGCGCCTTGTACCGCTCGGTGACCGAGACCAAATTCAACAGCTCCGCTACCATTTGATGTAGCTGGCTAATCGTTAATCTTTTTGCCATGAAGCCCCGGATGAGACAGTCGATGAACCTTCAGTTGCAGGTCGTCCAAGATCGCTTTGTTATCCTGCTCGCGAATATGGCGAGGCGTGATCCACGCGCGGCGAACTTGAAAACGAATTTTGACACAGGTGTGGTTATTTAGGATCCCCTCCAACATCATGCAGTTTCGGACGATAATCGATGGCAAAACCAGCGTGTTCTCCACAATCCATAAAGGGTGGATGTCGTGGCCGCCGTCGCCGCCTACGGTAACCGAGGCCTCTCCGGCCAAATTGGTCGGCAGAACCTCGCCGCGTATTGCGCCGGGTTGGTTCCCCTTCCATGCGGAATAATTTAAATCATTAATTAGATGATCGTGATTTTTGCCGGTGTGGTACCCAAAGACAACCAGCATGTCTCCCAGCGGCTCCGGACTGGAGCCGGCTCTGGGGTTGTAGTTCTCCGTAACGACCTCGACGATATGCCGCTGCTCTATCGGAGAGGGCCATATACCGATTACGCAGATTTCGCCGTTGGTGCTCTTGGTGTAGCCACGATCGAAACGGATCCCGAACGGCTTCATGTAATCCGGGACTTTAGTGAGCGACTTACATCCAAACCACTCCTCTTCAGATCGGCCCGATAAATCAAAAACAGACGATCCGTCCGGAGTGAGTTTGTACTTACTATCACTTTCCCAAGAATACTGCATATGCCGCTCCTATAATCTATCGACCGCCGCCCGCCGGCGAGCCGTCGAACAATGCAAATAAATCGCAGTGGTTTTTATAGAACCGTGACCGAGCAAATCGCGTATGGTCTCCAAATCGGTGGGAGGGTCCGTTTCCAGGAGAGCGACCGCAAATGTATGACGTAGAGCATGCGGATGAAGGGATTTGTGTATCCTGGCTTGCTGTCCTAGATCGACTATTAACGAGTGTAGGCGGTCGTAGCTGATCCGCCGGTCACGGTTGCTAACAAATAAGGGTCCGCTGCGCCGGTTGCCCACGTGGGCCGCCAGCGCAGCCGCCGCTTCGGAGTGCAGCGGGATAATCCTCTCTTTACCCCGCTTCCCGAAGCGAACAAAGACCGTCATCGCCTCAAAATCAATGTCCTCCACATCCAGCATCCGCAGCTCATTCGCCCGCAGGCCGGCGTAGAGAAACACGCTCACAATGGCCCGATCCCGATCCGATAGGTCCAGCCCGAGCAGTCTCTTCTGTTCTGCTTTGGTCAACCAGACCGGTAACTTCTTTGCCATTGCGTTATCGCGTTAGATCAAGCAGTCCAGTTTCCGGGTTCATCCCCAAACAGGACGCTAGTTTTCCATCCGCTACTGGGTCCGGGCCGCATTACTGTAGTCATACGACCTCCGTGAACCAAAATGCCAGAAAATGGAGATTATCTGGCATTTCCTAGCGTGCTACCGCACTAAACCGAACTCCATACTTCTCCGCCAGCGCCTGCCCGGCCAGCTCGGCCGAACCCTCGATGCCGAATTTTTTCCGGTACCGGGTCTCATCTTCTTTGGCCAACCAGGCCTGATGCCCCTTAATCCAAATCAGCCGATAATGCGCCGGCGACGGCGACTGAAACTTCTCAATCCCCACCGTCAACAATCGACTAATCTTAATCGGCTCACCATCCGGCCCCTCAATCGTCTCCGGACGGTCAACGACCTCAACACCCAACTCAATGGAGTTCTGCATTCTCAATTCTCCATTCTCAATTCTAAATTCTCCCGCCATCCACCCCTGGGCTTCTAATGTCTTCCAGGCAACTAAATTTGTATCAATCCATTCGTGATCGCCACCGCCACCGCGTGAGTCGTATTCTCCGCCCGCAGCTTCAGCCGGCCCGAGCGCAAATAATCCCTCACCGTCCGCTCACTAATCGACAGCCTTCGCGCCGCCAGATCAGCCGTCAACCCCAACGCCGCCAGCCGCAAACACTCCGACTCGCGTCGAGACAATGGAGACAAACAAAAAGGGCACTCCGAAAAATCGGAGTGCCCCGGAACATCATCTCTGTCAGGCGGTCTATTCATCTCGCGAGAGCCTGGCTGCCTCGCTGATCACCTGTTCAATGAAACGGATTTTGCCGTTTTTAATGACGATGACCAGCCTCGCCTCGCCTTTGCTCGCCTCAGTCAGCGAACACAAAGACGAAGCCTTCGCATCCAAGTCCTCTATCAGCGACCACCAAAGGCGCGTTAGCCCTTTAGCGGGTGGAGGAGGTGCGATCAACTTGTTCATGTACAATCCTAGTATATCAAATCCCGGGCACGTTTCAACCCGTCGAAAGCTGCAACTTGTCATAATTGTACCAAATAATAGCCACCTGCCAACCGGGTAGACCAAATGTACTAAAGGGTCAGCCCTGTTTTTACTAAACACAATTAAACTTTTCTCGTCTTTTGTTTCATAAGCGCACATTTGTCGCACGCCCCAAAATTCAAACTTTTCTCTAAGACGTTTATGTTAATATGAAGGCCGTTCATAGGGAGATTATTTCATGGGGAAGAAAAAAAAGGTCGATGCCGGGGAATCCACCCCCCGGTCTAACAAACGCGCTATGTTAGAAAAAGAATTTCTTGAGGATGTTTTTGTGCCTGCCCTTGAGGACCAACTAAAAAAGGCCAAGCGCCGACTCAAGCAGCTTGAGGGAAAGCCGTAAAATTACTACGGCGCTGTCGAGGTGATATCGTGGGGGCCTATATTGCGAAAATAATAGATCGTCTCCCCTTCATCGCTGATAATCTCAAATGTAAACCGATAAAAAGCATCCACTCGACCCTCAAAAATGCCTTCCTTGCCTTTTATCTTCTTGATTACCAATGAAGGATGAAACGGGGGATGTGGTTGCCGTTTGAACAAACCAAAAGCCTTGCGGGTCTTATCTTGGATATGGGTCGGTAGACCATCAAACGACTTTTGAAACCGCTTGCTCTTTCGGAACTTCATAACGAGGCGATAAAATCATCGACGGTCTCAAACTCTTCGTAATCTCCATCGGCCAAATCCTGGTCCGCTTCTTCTTCCATGGCCTGCCATTCAGCCGACCAATACCAGCCTTGGTCATTTTCGCTGTGCAGCGCCTTGATAAAACGCAACACGGCCTCTAACTCTTCAGCCGACAGATCCCATAACTCCTGCTGGGTGTTTTTTAATAACGCATACTTGTCCGCAGTTTGAACGCTCATACTCACCTTTCCTTTGAATTCAAGGTGCAGGCATGATACCACGCGGTAGGATCGGGTGTCAATATTCTAAACATAAATTATTGGTAAATTATAGAAGAGAGGGTAAGCGTTCACCTTGAGGTAACCATCAACTTTGGCTACAATACCCCAGGAGGTAAACCCATGAAAAAATTACTCCAAAAAATCTGGCCCAACAGAGAGGTGCTCAAAAAAGACATCCGCGCCGCAGTGGCCGGGTTGCTCAGCTCATTGCTTACAGTGATCGTTTTTTGGCTACTCGGCCTCTAATAGTCACCGCCCTAAATAAACAACCAATGAGCACAACGAACAGGCTAGTATGAACAGGCCTGGCACCAGCCAACCTTGAGATGTACTCTTTTTGACCTGCTTCCTGCCATCTCGACTTGGCGTCGATTTCTTGATTTCAATCTTGATTGGAATCCTTGAAGACCGTTCTCTGTTAAGCTTAGATGGGGATTCATTCCACGCCAAAGGACTGTTAAGGGTAATTGCCTGAAAATAAGTTCCGCCTAAATCTTTGTTCTCCAACGCGACCAGTTGTAACAGTCCCTTCGCGTCATTTATCGCCCGGTGAGAACGCCCTACATCAATATTGTGAGCTTCCAGTAGCGCATCTTGTCCTTTCGACTCGAACCCCAGATTTTGCCAGGGCACCCCGTTCATAGAGCAATACCAATTTTTCCAATAAAGAGACGGATACAGTTGGGTTATATACCGCCTGTCAAAACCAGCATTGTGAGCCAACACACTATCCGCCTGATCAAATAAACCCATCACTCGCTCATCATCAAGAGTTTGCCCTTTTAGGTGCTGTGGTGTGAGGCCATGTTTTCTTTTAGCTTGGGGGTGAATTTTGCAGCCGGGGTATCTAAAGCCGCTGTACTCATCAACAATCTCTAGTATCTTGCCTGAAATCTTGCTGAATTTGAATAAGATCAGGGCGATTTCAATCAACTCGTCTTGCTGAGTTCTACCTGTTGTTTCTGTATCGACTACTAGACCAAAACTGGTGAAGAGATCCAACTGCTCAATAGGTTGTCCCGAATGAAATGGCGTGCGAACCCCATCAATTTCACGGTACTCAATTTGTCCGGCACGTTCATACGCCTTAACCAATCGTTCCATTAATTTATGAGACTGCTTGCTCCCCGATTGTTTTTGCCTGGCAAACCGCTCTAAAATCGCGACTTCACTCTCGGTTTCCTTTAATTTTCGGTGAAGGATAGCCAACTGCCAATAGGGCCACGACTCAACGTTACTTTCAAACTGCCGCGACTCCGCTTCTGTCTCTTCAATCATTTGGTAGAGAAGCTGGACTGCGCTTACGAAGTCACCTTCTCGTTTGTATTGTTTGACTGCTTCTATCCGATCCATCCATCTCTAGCTTTCTCCCCCCAGAGTTACTATCTTCCCCATTCAACCACAAAAACCCATACCTACCATCTGAGCCAAGTTAGAATTCGGTTAGACTTCGTCGCCCCCCATTTCCGCCATCCGCTCAACCATCCCCCGTACCATCTCCAATACGTACTGCTTCGGTGTCCCATCCGGCAACAAGCGGAACAATCCCACCCACTCAACCTCATCCGCCGCCAAATCTTTCGTTCCAGTGCCAATGAAATAATCAGCCGGTAAATTGAATATCTCAACTAGCTTTATCAAATGAGCCATGTTCAACGAATTCGTTCCGGTCTCGATCTGGCTGACAGAACTTTTCTGAAGGCCAAGCGACTCGGCCAGCTCAACTTGATCCATGTTTGCCGCTTCTCTGGCCGCCCGAACTCTCCCGCCTACCAGCTTCTTTATTTCTTTCGACATAGTCTTTTTCCTTGCCATAAGTTCATTATAAATGAACCTTAAAATAACAATATTTTATATTGACTTTATTGTTTCTTTATGATAAACTCGGTTCATTATTAAAAAACTTTTGCCTTTGCCTTTTTTTGAGTCAAAAGTTCATTATTAAACAACTTGTTTATTTACAAACAACGAAAGGAACAGTAATGAATGTAACAATCGGCAAGAAGATCAAAGTACTCCGGGTCCTGCGCGAAATGACCCAAACCCAACTGGCTCGAATGACAGACATGGCCCAATACGACATCACCTCATTCGAAAACGGCAAAGCCCACCCTGCGGTCGACAGCCAGCGCGCCATCGAGGCCGCCCTCGGCTGTCGGCTCGATGCCGACATCACCATCACCGCCGCCGGCGATCTCGTCTGCGTCGCCCCGGTCAAGGAGGCAGTGTAGTGGCTTCTGTTGATAGCAAGGCCTACTGGTACCAACACAGTGACACTCTGGCCTACCTCATCATCGATGAGGAGGAGGCTTTCGAGCGTATCCCGCTACCAGAAGGCCCCTCTCCAAACACTACCAACAAACCTCGTTACAAAACAGGCTCCCTGGGCGAGATGGAAGTCATCATTCAATTCTTTAAAGAGAAGGAGTCAGCCAATGGATAACAACGTCGAGTTCAGCCAATGCCCGGTTTGCCATACCCGCTTCAAGCAGCCGGCCACCGGTCGCAAGCGCGTTTACTGCAAGCGAAGCTGTAAAGATAAACAGTTTCGACGCGCTCGAAGCGCGTCGAAACTCACCGACAGCGAGCGATCAGCCCTCATCGAGCGGCACATGTTCACCGGCGATTGGCGCGTTCTCGACAGTTGGCCAACCTGGCCTCAATACAAATGTCTGGCCTGTGGCGCTGCCATCGGCCCCACCACCCCGGCCTGGTACAACTTCAACGACTGGGACCAGATCAACGGTGTTTATCGCCGCCACATCTGCACCCAGTGCCACCCGGCCGAAACACAAACCAACTAACTAGCTATCAAATGGAGAATGCAATGCCCGAACACTTTGACACACGTGAGTTAACCCTCATCTTTCGCGGCCTCAGCGCGTTAGAAAACGAAACCAACAGCGAAGCCTTTACCAGTATGATTATGGGTCGGCCTTCTACAGAAGAAGACCTACTAAATAGAGAAACCCGGCTCAAGGAAATCGCCAAGTTAAAGGGGAAGGTGTTGGAGATGGAGGAGTCGCTTATCGCCGAAACAGCTATATAAAAAAAGCCGGCGCGTCTCTCCTCTCCGCCGGCTCCGTGGTCCCGTAGCACCGATGTAATTTAGTACCTCGGTACTAACCTTTCTTTAATTATATTCTAACTTTTTATCTGGAGCAAAAAAATGACCGTCATCGCATTTTTAAATTACCAAGACTTCATCTGCGAACTCGAAACCGAGCATCCCGACGCGCCGGTCAGAGTTCAAGACTTCACCGACCGGTATGGCCAAGCCGGTACCTTCTTGCGCCACATCGATTACAAAATCGAAGTCGCCTTCAGCAACGGCGTCGATACCTGCCTCGTCCGCTTCGTCCTGGCTCGCCTCTCCGTCTTCGACCGTCCCAGCCCCGACCAAACCAAAATGATAGAAGACGCATTTATCCGATCGGAAAACGCCGCCAAACTCATTACCCGCCACCTGCACGAACTCGGCTACGATGTCCGCCCCGGCCTCATCGCCGAAACCGACACCGCCAAAGCCATCGCCAATATCGACTCGCTCTACACCTACCTCAACATCAAACCTCCCTACCAATCATCAGACCAGCCAATCATCAAACCAGCCAGCCAAGAGGCCGCCTAATGCCCTTCCTACGCCTCAACCTCACCAAAACCGCACGCCTATCCATCGGGCAAATCACAGACACGCGCAAAAAAGCCGCGCTGATCAACTTTCTAAACCTCCCCAAACCCGACATCCTGGTCGACATCGACCTGGCTGAAATCCTACAAGTCGACGAGTCGGCGGAGGGCCAAAACCATACCCAGGAGGGCAACGATGCCTAAAAAATATATCGAAGTTCTATTCCCGCACGCCCTACAATCAGACGACATCGACGTCATCACCCCCGCCTCGTTCGAGCAGCCCGGCCTGGCCCGGCTCAACAAAGCCGTCATCGGCGAAGCCTACTGCTTCGACCCCGAAGCCTCATCCCTACACAGCCGCTCCGGGGCCAAACTCGGCTTCATCTCCGACGACTCCCTTCTCGAACCGCCCTTCGATGGCTGCTACCGCTTGGAGGACACCAATGCTGCTGCCTGAAAGACAACAACAACAAATCATACGCGACTTCGTCGACGGTTTAGAGCCACCCCAAGACGACATCAAACACCTTGCCGACCCCTACGACTGGCTCTACGATTATCTGGGCGACACCGACAATACCGACCGCCGCTACGTCCTGCTCAGCCAGCTCGT
This sequence comes from Anaerolineae bacterium, assembly GCA_020433805.1. Taxonomy (GTDB): domain Bacteria; phylum Chloroflexota; class Anaerolineae; order 4572-78; family J111; genus JAGRBY01. The sequence goes on along the minus strand of JAGRBZ010000006.1, from coordinate 23,410 downwards.
ACACCAAGATAACGAATGGCGAGACGTCGTCGAATCCATCCTCAATCTAACACCGGGCGAAAAAGAACGCTTCAAGACTATTCAACAGGTGGGGTCAGAACGCCCGCCAACAACGTGGCTTTGGGAAAACTGGGTCCCGAAAGGGTATCTCTCGATGCTGGCCGGCTACCCCAGCGCCGGAAAAACCTACTTCGCCCTCGATTTCATCCGGCTGATCGCTATGGGGCTACCCGCTCCCGACGACGAACTATTTGTAGACCTCACCACAAAAAACGTCATCTTTGTCGATGGCGAAGATTTCGCCGCCGAGGCATGGCGGCGGCTGTCTGCCTGGGAATTCGATCCCAATAAAATGTTTGTCTACGAGAAACCTAAAGACGAAATGATCGATTTCACCTGCGCCACCCATAAAGACGATCTTCGCCAAATGTGCTACACCCTCAAGCCCGACCTCATCGTTGTCGACTCGCTCTCTACCGTCAGCCCCAACGGCGAAAACAGCGTCGAAGATGTTCGAACCCTGCTGTCATTTCTCATCAGCGTCGCCCAAGATTACAACTGCGCCGTCTGCCTGCTTCATCACCTCAGCAAACCCAAAAAAGGCTCCAACCCGCGCTTAACCATGCACGACCTGCGCGGATCCGGGCACATTGTCGCCATGTCCCGCTCCATCATCGGCCTCGACAGTCTCAATCTCGGCACCGACGATCCCAACGGCCCAAAAATTATCAAGAGCCTCAAAAACAATCTCAGCAAAATCCCCTTCCCCATTCGCCTCGACTTCGAACCCAACAAAACCGAGCCAAAATTAGCCGACCTGCGCTATAGCACTATGGACCTCTTCTCCAGACCGGAAGAAATAAAATCCGAGTCGCAGCGCTGCGCCGAATGGTTGACCGAACTACTCGAAGAGGGGGAGATGTCATACATCGACATCTTGGCCGAAGCCGATCAGGAAGGCTTCTCTCGTTACCTGGTAGACAAAGCGCGCGAATCTCTGGGCGGCAGCATCATCGATACCAAAGGCTCAGGGGCAACCGGAAACAAATGGGCCTTAGTCGAGCACGTCGATGGTGATGACCCGCAGTTGCTCACCCTAACCGACACCTGCGCTCGCTGGTTGCTCTCGCTCCTTCAGGAGCACGGCGAGTTACCTCTCAAAGACATTCGAGAATCAGGCGAAGAGCGGGGCTTTAAAATCAACGTCATCCTCAAAGCCCGCAAAAAATTAGGGCTTCAGGTGTCGGATACCCACGGCGCAAGAGTCAAAGGCAACAAATGGACCCTGTCACCCTGGCTCGAAGAAGAAGCAGAAAAGAAGTTGCTCTAAAGGGCCGACAATCACATGGCTCCATCCATGCTGATGTTGCCATGTGATAAGAAAATTCCCCATTTTTTCAAGGGGGGGGGTGATCACGCTACGACATGGCAGCATCAGCACAAACTGCCATGTGATGTAACTTTAGCAAATAAAGGAAAAAATCATGAAAAAACCAACAGAAACAACAGACCCAACGCAAACCCAACCAACTAAATCCGAATCAACTGGGTTAACCAACGCTATCGAAACGGTTCTAAAAGAAATCGAACCGCGCTATCAACAGCTCAAGCTTGCTCATCAGATCGTCACTGATGCCGGCGACCGCGAAGTCCCACGCTCAACAAGAGTTGATGCCCGAAAATTCAACGCTCTGGAAGCAGCACTGACGGAATTAAGACGATGGAAAGCGCAACTGGAGACGGTTTAATGGAGATCAGCATCGAACTTGGTGACAAGCAAGATCTGGAATGGGCGCAAGAAACGGTTGAGCAATACCACTATTTACACAGACGAGCAAACTGCCGCTCTCGGTTGATGGTTTACATTGTTCGACATCGTGACAGATCCCCTCTAGGTTTGATTATGGTGGGATTGCCACATGCAACAAAATGCAGGGGTTGGTGGGGGTATCCAGGATATCCTACGCAATGGCAAGTTTTAGACTTGTGTAGGATATACCTTTCTCCGATTGTCCAGTTTGGTGGAGCGTTGGCGAAACCTGGTTTAGTCCCAGGCTTTATAGATCGTAACGATGTATTTAGACCCACAGTCGCGAGTTGGGCTATAGAAGAAGTGCTGAACAAGGTCGGGAGAGATTGGGTTTCTTATTCCCCGCCAGTTTTCCTTGATCAACCCTACCACATCCGGATTGTAATTTCCTACCACGATCCTGCTTATCACTCCGGCTCGATCTATCGCTACGCCGGAGCGCAGGCTGTTTACACCGACAAGGAAGGCTCTCCTCTACCCGGACCATCCGGTAAGTATTGCTGGGCTTGGCATTTACCTCGCCCAAGTTGGGAGTGGCACCAGATAAAAATTTTACGCTCCAGAAATATCAGGATGGATTTTAAAAACCACAGGATAAAAGCACTATGAACAACAAGAAAACTAACCAGCAAACCAACAAACCAACAAACTACCCAACCACCCGCCCGGGCGAAGTCGCCGCCCCCGATCTCGACCAGCTCAAATCCTCACTCGCCGCCGTTGCCACCGACATGATCAATTACCACGACGCCACCGGCAAAGTCGCCGACTGGTGGATTGGCAACCAAATGAAAATTGTCTACACCGGCAGCGACGACACCCGCATGCTCATCGTCTTCACTTGGTGCCGGCAAATCAACAACAGCGAACGCAAGGCCCTGCGCCAGGCATTCAGTATCGATCCGCTTGTTGAGCCGGAATTCAGCTACAGCAACGGATGGGGCGCTACCACCTACAAGTGGCACACGAACCAACCCGACCCGGTCAGGCCCGATCTAGAAGCGACCCAACTCACGCTCTTTACAGCAAGTAACAATCACAACTATAAGGAGGTATAAATGACCGAAGGAACCGCCCTACTTATCAAACGCTTCGAGCAAGACGTAGAAGATTTCAACAAGCTTATCGAGGCCCAAAAGGAGCTCATCAGGCTCAATGAGAAATTGGACGAAATGACGGAACAACTAAACACCTGCCGGCAGTGGGCAATGGCATGGAAGTCAGCAGCTATAACCTACCGGCTGGAGCATAAAAAGGAGTCGCTATCGTGGACGAAAAAATAAAAAATGCCGCAGTCGGAAGCTGCGGCACGCCAGAGTATGGAAACGGAGAGGAGGGAGAGGAGAGAAAGTATGGCTCTCAAATTCTACACCATCTCGACATAAATCGCCAACACCTCACCCCTCAACAATTGGGAGGCCTCACCGTCAAAGCCCTCTACGGTCGCGAATATTTTCGCGAGCTTGGCAGAAAAGGCTTCCAGGCCACCGTCAACAAATATTTCGGCGGCAATCGCAAAGCCGCCACCCAATGGCTCTCAGCCAAAGGCCTGTACGAGCAAGACAAAAACGTCTCCTACGGATCCGTATTTCAAGACCCAGGCCCTCACCCGGCCCATCTATAAATAAAAAATGGGGGCGGCCTCACTCGCCCCCACGTCAACACAGAAAGGAGTAGACTTTCTATTTATTCACGCCGCGCCTACATCCTCACCCTGCCCAACACCGACCCCGTATTGATGTGGCTACTTGTAACCATCCTGCTACTCGTTAGCATTGGCCTATTCGCTGACATCACCCTCGGCCTCGCCCTTGGAACGCTAGCCCTTTGGCCAGCCGCGTTGGCCCTGGGCCTTGTATGTAGCTTCCTTTACCTGGAGATCAGAAAATGCACGAGAAACACAAACTAGAATTCATCGTCGTTGGCATTCTGTTTATCGGCTGCGCCCTTGGTAGCGCCGCCTTCATCGTCCCAGACGAGTTGCGGACTGCTCTAACCGGCGTGGTCGCCACCTTTCAGTGGAGCGCCAACACCGTCATCGTCGCGGCCGGTATTGCATCTGTGCTAGGGCTAATTATCGCTGTGGGCTGGTTGTTCACCATGTTGGTCTACACGTGGGAAGCCGGACAAGTAAAGGTGCAAACCAGGGCAAACGAGGCCCGCCTCATCGAGGCCGAGGCCGGACTGACCGAGTCTCGCGCCTACGCCGAACGCCGCAAAGCTGATCATTTCCCGATCATAGCCCAAGCCGGAGAGCAGGTCTATTTGGTATCAGACAATGTCGCTAAACCGCTGCACCTGGCTCCCGGCCCCATTAATGGCTCACCTACCCTTCCCACACCTGGGCAAGTCTCCCGATGGCAGATCTACCAACTACTGGCCAACCAAGCGAACCAGAATGCAACAGGCATTGCGTCACCCCAATTCGAGCAGCCCCTAATCGAAGTCGCAACCAACGCCCTCGATATCATGCGCGAAATGCCCCACCTTTGGCTCGTCGGCAAAACCCGCAGCGGCAAAACCACCCAAGCCCTACACTGGCTTGATTTAAAAGGCGGCGACCGCTACGTCATCGATCCCAAACCATCCGGGGCCAACCCGTGGCCGGCCGCTATCACTGCCGGGCATGACGGCAAAGAATCAGACGCGGTCGAACTTTTTCAATATTTCATGAACCTGGCTAAAGCCCGCATCGATGCCGGCGACCTCAGTAGTCAGCCGTTAGTACTACTCATCGATGAAACCTACTGGATTGTCGACACCATGTCCGCCTACACGGGTAAAAGTGCTCGCGATACCTGGGGCGAACTCCACCGCATGAGCACCATCTGCGCCGAATACAACATCTTTTTAGGCATCACTTCCACCGCACCCCAGGTTGGTAGCGTCGGAGCGGAAGGCCGGGGCGGGCTACTCAACAACTACAGCAAATTCGAAACCGTTAAACAAGTCCAGGCTGGTCGATCAACCTACCATCTCTACCACTACCCCACCGCCACCGACGCCCACAATCGCGTCGAGGTCCAATCCCCCGGTCCGTACCGAGGCCACGGCAGCGCTCGCCAATACGACCCCGATGATCGCAAACGCACCGAAGCAATCCGGTTACTCACCGACGGTGTCAGCGAGCGGCAGGTGTGTCTACGCCTCTTCGGCGGCGACGGTGGTCAGCAATACGAAGCCCTTCGCCGCCTCGTAGGGCCTACCGAACCGTCCGTAACGGGTTCGGCGGAGGCCCCGTAAAGGTATCGTAACCGGTTCGGCGCAGGGGCCGCGTTTCTCAAGTTTTACGGGGGGCTTACGGTACCCCCGCCGAACCCGTTTTTCTATAAATAATCTTTATTTATGCAAGGAGAACACCTATGAAATTCACAAATCTTATCACAGGCCAACAAGTCACAGCCAAAGACTGGCAACTCGCCCTCAAGCCTGGCGACTACTACCTTATCAAATCCCCTTACGTGGGAGACCAGAACTACACTGGCCCAACCATCTACGGCGAAATCATCACTAACACCCCCGAAGAAGGCGAGCCACCCTACGAAGAAGGCTTTTTTCTCGTCAGAGGATACAGCCAATGGTGTCCCGACGGAGAACTTGGCATGTTCTCTATTGTCGACGCTACCCGTCAAATCACTAAAGAAGAATTCGAATTAGCTCGGCAACAAGGTTGGCCCAAGGAGATCGACCATGAGTAACGATTTAAAATACGCAGACACCTCCGCGCTGCAAGCTCAATTAACTGGCATAGAGGAAGATTTGGACGCCCTACGAGATGAGTGCATCGAGTCTGTCGGTATCCACGCGCCGGAATGTGATTACGTTGGTGACGATCTTGTTGGCCGAACCCATGCGATTTTAGCCGAACTACGAAACCGATCCGATGTCACCTGCTACTGGTGTAGGCAGGGTATTGTTTGGGACAAAAAGCACGGCTGGCTACACCGGGGGCAACCTCGCGTCATCCCCGGCCAAAGCGAAGTTTGTGGCGTAGCATACCCCGGCGGCAAGGAGATCGACCATGCCTAGAATGACCGCGAAATACAGCCAGGCACTAAACACCTATCAACACACGCAAAAAGAGTTAGCCCGCCTCGATGACCAAGAAACACTGTATACCTACCTTCAAGAGGAAGGATACTTCTGGGACAGCTCCGCGAAGCAGTGGGAGTACTTCGAGCCAGAAGAGGCCGACGATCCAACTCCTCTTGTCATGATCCGAGTATGGGCTGACGGAGAGATAATAGAAGAAGCCGCTGGCGATCTGATCAACTTAATCAAGCGTTCAAAACTACCTTGGGAGTTGATCGAAAAATCGAACGTCTACGGCTGTCGCCCCCCGAAGCAAAGAGAAGGACGTGTCTATCTGAAATTTTTACCAAGGAGATCCTAAGATGAACAACGCGAACAAACAAAACCCCATCGAAGTAACCTTCGGCCCGGCCGGCGAGGTCACCATCAACCACCCATTCGACTACTACCCCCTCGTATTCCACGCCGGCCTCGGCTACAACATCAACCCAGAGGAAGTCGCCACCCATCACGTCGAGACCGTTGTCAACTACCAAAAACTTTTCAATGCCTGTTCCATCGAAAAGCAAACCTTCCAAGAAGTTTACATCGAAGCCTGGATAGCTGAAGCTGTGTTCGAAGATCAAATGCAAACCAAGGAGAACGGCCGTGGCTAAAGCTAGAGGAGAAGTCAAACGAAATAAAAAAGCCAAACCCGGCTTCGCTAAACTCATCGAGCCTGAAATCCAAATCGGAGCGTGGTCACCTCGAACCGACGGTAAAAGTCCGACCCAGGTCCACTTCGCCATCAAGCTCCCTGGCCTTGAAGACATCCCCATGCTGATGCGCTACAAAAGTCCCGACACCTTGGGTTTTATCATCGAAGAACTTGCTCGATATAGAAAACTCGTCTGGCCAGACGCTGAACCACTCGACCTATCAGGTAAGATGCCGGAGGAGGAGTAATGCTATCCATCCCCAAACGCATTTCCGGACGAGTCCCCGCTCACTACGATCCCATCCGCCGGCTGATTGCTGCCATCACCGTTCTGGCCATAACCGACTACGTCCGCCCCCCTAAAAACTTAGCCGAGGGAGATAGACAATCGGCCAAACAATTTGTACACGATCAGACCGGCCTCATCGCTGACTTCGCTCAGGTCAACGAAGAGACCGTAGCAAAAATGCTTGACCTACCCCAAGGTAAATGAGAGTCGTCATCTACACCCGCGTCAGCAGCGCAGAGCAGGTGGGAGGCTACAGCCTAGAAGCACAAGAAGAACAGTGCCGGCAGTGGGCCGCTACCCAAGGTTACGAAGTCGTCCGCGTCTTCGTTGAACCCGGCGTCTCCGCTCGCACCGACCAGCGCCCGGCCTTTCAAGCGATGATCCAGATCGTCGCGGCCGGCGCTGCTGACGCGGTCCTCATCCACAAATCCGACCGAATTGCCCGCAACCTCCTCGATTGGCTCGTCTACCGCGACCGCCTCGAAACAGCCGGCAAAAAAATCCTCTCCGTCACCGAACCATTCCTCAACGACGACAGCGCCGAGTCGCGCATGGTCGCCGGTATCATCGGCGCGGTCAATGAATTCTACTCTGCCAACCTGTCAAGAGAGGTCACAAAGGGGCAATCACAAAAGGCTAAAAGCGGTAGATTTCCAGGGGGAAGACTGCCGATAGGTTACACCCGAGACCTCGACAAAAACATCATCATCGACCCCAAATACGCCCCGGTCATAGCTCAGGCCTTTGTTGCCTTCGCGGGCGGAGACTACACACTCCAATCCTGGGGCGAAAAATCCAAAGCTGAAGGTCTTGCAAAAGACGACAACAAGCCATTCACTGCTCCTTATTGGCAAAGGATATTCCGTAATAGGTTTTATATAGGCGAGTTTGCATGGAGAGGGGAGCTATACACAGGCGATCATCCGCCACTGGTCAACGAAGAAACATTCACCGCTGTCCAACAACTCCTCGATGAGCGCGGCAGCGGTGGTTCGCGAACCCGCCATTTCTGGCTACTCAGCGGGCTGCTCTGGTCCACCGTCTACAACAAAAAAATGTCCGGCTCGTTAACCAGAGGCAAGTACGGCTACTATCGCGCCCTCGGCCCCGGCCCGGAACATGCCATCCCCGCCGCCGATCTGGAAGCCCGCGTCATCGAGCTATTGTCCAATATTCGCGGTTCAACCAATCGCTCTCAGTGGTCCCTCGCCATGAGAGTCTCCGACAACCTCGGTCTTGTCGTGCCTCATTTGGAGCAGCCGGACCTAAAACGATTTCTGAACCAGGTTTTTTTACCCCACAGCATCTGTATCGCCCCCGGGGGGAGCATCAAGGAGTATCGCCTACAGGTTGGGTTCGAAACCTGCTAACTCGGCCTCACATCCGAGTCTCCTTACCCGCTCTAAAAAACGCACTTAACTAAGTGCGTTTTTTTGTTTTGGCAGTTATTATCTTTTTCTATTTTTAAGTATGCAAGGTTATTGGATAACTACTGGAGATGAAGAGAGAGTACAGTCATCTCCTCATCTCCAAAACTCCTGATTTATTCAGACAGCTCAGTGTCTTCCGATATAGGGGGAGTGATAGCGAATGTTTCCTCCTGATTGGCGATAAAAGCTTCCAGACGTTCTAAAGCTTCGCCGTCTTTGTATTGCACCGGCGGTGATTTCATAAAATAGGCCGACGGCGCTAACAACGAACCACCAATACCCCGATCGAGAGCCAGTTTGGCGCAACGTACGGCATCGATAACCACGCCGGCCGAGTTGGGGCTGTCCCAGACTTCTAGTTTAAGCTCTAAGTTGAGCGGCACATCGCCAAAGGTACGGCCCTCCAGGCGAATATGAGCCCACTTGCGGTCGGTCAACCAGGGAACATAGTCACTCGGGCCAATGTAAACGTCGTTTTCGGGCAGTTCGTAATCGAGCTGAGAGGTGACAGCGTTGGTCTTGGAGATTTTCTTGCTTTCCAGCCGTTCCCGTTCGAGCATGTTGTAAAAGTCCATATTACCGCCGACATTAAGCTGGCTGGTTCGCTCGACTTTAACACCGCGATCGCGGAACAGTCGCGTCAAAACACGGTGGACGATGGTTGCCCCGACCTGGCTTTTAATATCGTCACCCACTATGGGCAGACGATTCTCTTCGAAACGTTTCTGCCAGTACAGTTCACGGGCAATAAATACCGGCACGCAGTTAACAAAACCACAGCCGGCCTTAAGAATTTGTTCTACATACCACTTGGTTGCCATTTCCGAACCGACCGGCAGGTAGCTGATAACTACATCCGTTTTTGTCTCCTTCAAAATGCTAACAATATCGTCGGTTGGGCCGGCAGCTTTTTTGACTTTCTGGCTTACGTATTTGCCCAAACCGTCATGGGTCATCCCGCGATAAACGGGTACGCCCAGGTGAGGGACATCGGCGAATTTGATGGTGTTGTTTGGCTCAACCCAAATTGCTTCCGATAGATCTTTGCCCACTTTGTTTTGGTCGATATCAAATGCAGCCGTGAATTCGATATCACCGACATGGTAGCCGCCTAATTCCACGTGCATAAGGCCGGGTATTATTTCATCTTTGGGCGCATCTTTGTAAAACGTGACACCTTGCACCAAAGATGAGGCGCAGTTTCCGACGCCGATGATAGCCACACGAACTTTACTCATGAATGAAGCTCCTCTTTTTTTGGATTTATTATGTAACTAAATTTAGGATGGAGAGTATACCACGTGAGAATCAATTGTGAAAGCTTTATCAAAGCGATATGAGGAATTTCATTAGAATAGTGCGAAACTGACAATTGACTCTGCCCCTTTGATGTGACAAAATTCATGCACTATTTAACGGCCAGAGTGGATCAAGTACTTCGTTTTGCTTTACAGAAGAAATGAGAAATAACGTAATGAATGCCCAACAACCTAGAGTAACAATCCAATATTGTACCCAATGTCGATGGCTGCTGCGGGCGGCGTGGATGGCCCAAGAGTTGTTGACTACATTTTCGACCGAACTGGGGGAGGTTGCTTTAATACCTGGCACCGGTGGTATCTTTGAAGTGAAGGTTGATGATACACTTCTCTGGTCGCGAGCAGGAGAAGGTCGCTTCCCGGAAATTACCGAGCTAAAGCAGCGCGTTCGCGACCAAGTTGCGCCGGAGAAATCACTGGGGCATACGGATCGTAAGCACAAATCACCTTAACCGCTCCAGGTCTGAAACCTTCGTTAAAACAGCAACGGATTTCACCTACGTTTTGAACAACGAGGCTGTGGCCGCTCAGATCCGGCACCCTCATACGATGTCGAAAGCAGCGTGCTCGATCTGGAAAATATACGCCGCACGTATCAGATTGATTGACTGATTGGACTGTCCGTCGTGTCGGGCCATACGAATCACCGACGAAGCGAATTGACTGAGTTGACGGCTCGCGACAGTTAGACTATCTTTGGCAGCAGGCTTGAAATACGGATATACTGCGCCACCCCATTCCCCTTTGCAGACTCCCCAAGTTTACGCACCCACAAGCTCTCAAACAATCTCCCTGACCTTCGCCGCTACGGCCTTACCCAATTTACGATGCTCGGTAGCCTCAAAGTGAATACCGTCGAGCGGACTCGACCGGATGACTTGGGCGGTGTCTAAGAAGTGGCAGCCGTACTCTTGGGCAATCTCTCTAAAGTGTTGGCTGAACTTTTCCGATTTGGCTTCGGCGCCTTCAAACATTTCCTCAAATTCGGTGAGTTTGACAACGACCGGCGGGGCCAACAGAAGCACGGGAGGGGCTTGTTCATTGCGGCCGGTGTCGCTCTTTTGGACGGTATTGACCAGAACTCCGGCACCTTTGGCGATGTCGCTGGGCGGCAGGAAAAAGCGCACTTTTAGGTCGTTGGTGCCGAGCATGATAATGACCAGATCGATGGGTTTGTGGGTTTCCAGGCAGGGGATGAGATAGCTGTGGCCGTTTTTATAGCCCTCAATGGGATCATCCCAAACGGTGGTGCGCCCGTTGAGTCCTTCTTCAATGACCCAGTAGTCGTCGCCCAGCACGTCGCGCATAACGCCGGCCCAACGGGTGTGACGGTCAAATCGGTCTTCGGTAGCGGGGTCGTAGCCCCAGGTGTTTGAGTCGCCGTAGCAGAGAATGGTTTTAGACATGGTTTGCTCCAAAGGTTGAAGATAGTAAATATAACAATAAAAAACTTTCCATTGGTATAGGTAACCTGGTGCGTAGTGCGTAATTGACTACGAATTACGCACTACGCACTACCGAAGTTATCTAACTCCAAAGTAGTTTTGTAATTAAGTTAACTGATGATCGCTGATCAATTACTCGTCCAGAACATCAATAACAATTAAGGTCAGGTCATCCTCAAATCTGCCGTTGTGCTTCGACCAGTTCTGGAGGTGATCAAGGATCGAGTCGGCCAGTTCGGCGGCGGTGAGGGTTTGTCCGGCCCGGATTAGCTGGTGGAATCGATCTTCGCCAAACAGCTCTCCAGCCGGACTGCGGGCTTCGATGATGGCGTCCGTGTAAAGCAGTACCCGGTCGCCCGGTTCCAGGTCGAACTCGACCGAACTATAGTCGATTTCGGCCATCCAGCCCATAATGAAGCCTTCGGGTTTAAGTTGGTGGAGCGCTTGAGCTTGTTTCTTCCAGATAAGTAGAGGCCAATGGCCGGCGCTGGCGTGGAACAACTTACGAGTGGCCAGGTTGATATAAACGTAGGCGGCAGTCAGATACTGCTTGCTAATGCGGTCAACCAAAACGTGGTTCATGCTGGTCAATACCATGCTGGCGCTGCGGGCGTTGGGCTGCTGCACCGAAAAAGCGATCTTGATCATCGCTGCGACCAGCGCTGCCGGCACACCGTGGCCCGACACATCGGCGACCAAAATTCCAAGCCGCTGATCATCAACCGCAAAGAAATCATAGTAATCACCACCGACGCTGGCCATCGGCAGATAGCGAACCTGTACATCCAGTTTGGGCAGGTGCGGCACGCTGGTCGGCAAAATCGACTGCTGGATGCGCCGGGCGACGGTTAGCTCTTGCTCAATCATCATTAATTGATCGTGCGATTTGACCATTTCTTTTAGCGTAAGCAGGGTGTTTACCCGCGCCAAAAGCTCCTGCTTGTCAAATGGCTTAGCCAGATAATCGTTAGCTCCGGCTTCGAAACCGGCAATGAGATCAGCAGTGCGATTTTTGGCGGTTAAAATGAGAATGGGCAGTTCGTAGGGTGCAAAGCGCTCGCGCAGTTTACGGGCCACGTCGAAGCCAGACATGCGCGGCATCATAACATCGAGCAAAACCAGATCGGGCATAAGGCCGTCCTCAATGAGAGACAGTGCTTCCGTGCCGCTCATCGCCTGGATGATGGTGCCGTTGTGCAGGGCCAGATAGTTGGCCAGCACCTGCTGGTTGACCGCTTCATCATCGACTACCAAAATTTTGGCGTTGTCTATCCGAAGCCGGGTGCCGGTAAAGTGCACGGCGCTGCCGTTAGATGAAGGCAGCAATGGTTCGGCATCAGGCAGGATGCGAGCCACCATTGGGCTGGCATCAGGAACGGTGTCCGGCTGCTCGGGCGAGATTGGCAAAGTAAAGGTAAAGCGCGAGCCTTGACCTACGGTGGAGTCAACTGCGACGGTGCCGCCGTGCATCTCCACCAACTGACGTGTAATTGACAAACCCAGGCCGGTGCCACCATATTCGCGGGCGGTCGAGCCATCGAGCTGCTCAAACGATTCGAAAATACGCTCTTGCTCGTCAGCCGGGATACCCATCCCGGTATCGGTTACCGTGACGGCAACAAATTGCGGTTTGTCCAGGTTACCCGCCACCGTGTGGGCCGAAACTTCAATCTGTCCGGCATCGGTGAACTTGATAGCATTGCCGACTAGATTGACCATAATTTGCTGTACTCGATTTTCATCGGCAATGACGTAGGGGATGGCATCGCCAACAGCATTAATAAGCTTAAGCGGTTTGGTGCCGATGAGCGGCCGGCACAGATCGAGCACAACGCCGGTCATTCCTTTTAGACCGACCGGTTTTAACTGCAGCTCAAGCTGCTGGTTTTTCAGCTTTGAGAAATCGAGAATGTCGTTAACCAGGTTCGTTAGCCGCCGCCCGCTAGACGCAATCATCGATAAATCGCGATTGGCTTTCTCCGGTAGTTGGCCGGCTACGCCCTCACGCAGCGATTCGGCCAGACCGATGATGCCGTTGAGCGGCGTACGGAGTTCGTGCGAGGTATTAGCCAAGAACTCATCTTTCAGCCGATCGACGCGCCGAAGCTGGCGGGCTACCCGTCGTTCCTGCTCTAGCTCCTTGCGCTGGCGCTCCATTTCTTGTGCTTGGGCCAGAGTGCGGTAGCGTACGTAGGCCAAGACCACGGCTCCGGCGATAATGATATACAATGCGTAAGCCCACCAGGTTTGCCAAGGCGGCGGCGCGATAGCGATATTGAGCGATGTCCCGGTTTCATTCCAGACGCTATCGTTGTTAGAACCTTTGACGCGAAAGACGTAGTGACCGCCATCCAGGTTGGTGTAGGTGGCAAAGCGGCGGGTACCCGCATCGATCCAATCTTTGTCAAACCCTTCCAGCATATAAGCGTAGCGGTTTTGTTCCGGAGCAGTATAGTCTAAAGCAGCAAATTCTAATGAAAAGACCGAATCACGGTACGACAGATCGAGATCGGTGACGTCGACGAGCGGTTGGTCAAGTTTAATCGACTGGTCGAAGATTTGAAAGTCGGTGATGACTATCGGTGGTAGATACGGATTATCCAAGATTTGGTCGGGCATAAAGACATTAAAGCCGTTTATGCCGCCGAAGAACAGCGCCCCATCGCGTCCACGACCGTGAGCGCCCTGGTTGAACTCGTTACTTTGCAGGCCATTGCTGGTATTGTAATTTCTCACCGTTCCGGTATCGGGATCGAAGCGGGCCAAACCATTGTTTGTGCTCAGCCATAAGTGGCCTTCGTTATCTTCTTGGATACCGTAGATGGTATCGTTGGGTAAGCCGTCACGTTCGCGGTAGGCGCGGAATGTTTCGGTCTCGCGGTCGAAGCGGTTGAGACCACCGCCATCGGTGCCGATCCACAAAATACCGCTGCTATCTTCGTAAAGGGTACGGACGACATTATCGGTTAATGTTTGGGGATCTTCGGGGTCGTGGGTGTAGTGGGTGAAAGTTTCGGTATCCGGGTCGAAGCGGTTGAGGCCGCCCCCATTCGTACCGACCCACAGCGTGCCGGTTTGGTCGTCTAATATGGTGCGGATGACGTCGTCACTAATGCTGCCGGGGTCTTTAAGATCGTGGGTGTAGTGGGTAAAGGTTGCGGTATCGGGATTAAACTTATTGAGACCACCGCCCCAGGTACCCACCCACAGCGTACCGTTTCGATCTTCATGCATCGACCACACATCGTCATCGCTTAGGCTGGTGGGGTCGGTGGGGTCAAACCGGTAGGCCATGAAAGATTTTGTAGTAGGGTCGAATTTGTTGAGGCCGCCTTCATCCACGCCGACCCAAACTGTGCCGTCGTGACCTTCGATGACGACAGGAATAAAGTCGCCGCTGAGGCTGTTGGGGTCATTGGGATCGTGATGATATTGGGCGGATGTGCCGCCGTCCGGATCGAACTGGGTTAGGCCACTGCTGGTGCCTATCCAAAGCGCGCCGGTCTGATCTTCTGTAATCGACCAGACCATTTGGTCGCTCAGGCGGTTGGGGTCATTGAGGGTATTCGTATAATGTACAAAGGCTTCTCTAGCCCGGTTGAACTTGTTGAGACCACCACCGTTGGTGCCGATCCATATAACATTGCCCCGATCTTCATACACAGAGACAACGCCGTTGGCGCTGAGGCTGTTAGGGCTGGCAGGATCGTTGAGGAAGCGGGTGAAGGTTTCGCTAATGGGATCAAACCGGTTGAGACCGCCCGTACGGGTACCGATCCACAACCGATTAGCGCCATCTTCATAAAGGGTGCGCACGTTATCGTCGCTTAAGCTGGTTGGATCTTGTTCATCAAAATGATAGGCGATAAACGTTTCGCTGGTCCGGACAAACTGATGCAAACCACCACCGGCTGTACCAACCCACAGTTCACCGCTCGTGTCTTCGATGATGCTGCTGACGTCATCATTGCTGAGGCTGTCGGGATCGTCGGGATCATGGCGATAGGTTGTGAAGGTTTGGGTGTCACGATCGAACCGGTTGAGGCCGCCGCCTTCGGTACCGATCCAAAATTCGCCGTCTGTGTCTTCATACAGCGTCCAGACGTTGTCGTGGCTGAGGCTGTCGGGGTTGTCAGGCTCGTGGCGGTAGGCGATGAAGGTTTCGGTATCGCGGTTGAAGCGATTGAGGCCGCCTTCCTCAGTGCCAATCCACATCAACCCGGTATTATCTTCATAGATAACCCGGACAGTGTTGTCGCTTAACGATTGATCATGGGTGGGATCGTGCTTGAAACGGGTAAAGGTTTCGGTATCACGGTCGAAGCGGTTTAAGCCGCTATCGGTACCGACCCACAACACGCCGTTGCCATCCTCATAGATGGCCCGAACAAAATTGTCGGCGATGGTGGTCGGGTCGTCGGGATCGTGCTTGTAAATGGTAAAGTTGTAACCGTCGAATTTGTTGAGACCGTCTTGGGTACCAAACCACATAAACCCATGATGATCTTGGGCGATGGCGTAGATCGTGCTTTGAGACAGCCCGTCCTCAATCGAGATACGGTCGAAGCGAATATTGCCGCTTTGCGCCTGCGCTCCATCGACCGGCCAGCCGACCAATACTAGCACTATCAGGATGATAAGTTTAAGATTAATCAGCCCGTCAACTGACCGGCTGATTGACCAACCATCCGTTAGTTTGAGAGAGACGGATTTTTTCACGTTCACACTTCATCAACTTGGTTTTTGGCATGGTGAGGTAGTAGGATAAAACGTAGTGCGTATTCGTAGTGGGCAATGTTACGTTTTATGATGGAAATTATAATCGTAAAGGGGGAAATAAGAAAGAGGCAATAGGTACCTAGAGCATAGTTACAATCATACTTTCCACTCCCCTGCCCACAAACGCTGCAATAGCGGATGCAGAATACGGTAAGTAACGCCCCACAGTTTGTAGGCACCAACCCGATAGAACGGGACGAGCCGGGGAGCGGGCCAGGTAGGGAACTCCTTGATCTCCTCGCCGTGAGCCTCCGGCCGGGCGAGGTCATCAAGGCTTACCGTGATAACCTCGGCAATCTCTCGTTTGTTAGGCTGCCAGCTTGGAGGTACATGAATACGCCCCAGGAACGGATAGATGAGAAAGCCGGTGGTAAATGTTGAGGCAGCCGGGAGGGCGGCCAAGATGTCAACGTTTTCCGGGGCCAGGCCGATTTCTTCCCACGTCTCGCGTAAGGCGGTTTGCTGTAAAGAGTGATCGTGCGGATCGCGCTTGCCGCCGGGTAGGGCTAACTGACCGCCATAAACACCTCCCTGACTACGGCGAATCAAAACAAGCCGCACCGCTCCCTCTTCATCACGATAGACAGGAATGAGCGTAGCGGCTTCGATATGAGGTTTTGGGGAAATCGACACAGCGTTGCCTTTCTCACAGCTTTGGGCTTACAGCCTAAATAAACTCATGTCTGAGTTCGATAAATAGACAGAACCTTCGGCAAGATTAATAAGATTTTTACTTAATTTGATTGTAACTGTCCGGCCAATCGATGTCGATATCAGCAGGTTAAGGCTAAGGCTGAGGCTAAGCAGACAAATTCAGGTTAAGCCACCAAGCCCTCAAAAAATCAGCGCGCTTTTCTTGTCCATTTCTTAGCCTTCGCCTCAGCCTCGTTTTAGATAGACTTTAACGAAGCTGCTCTTCAGTTGCACTGCCATTAAGTTAATAGCATCCCGAGTAGGTCGAGTTCGCGAGACCGTATCGAGGGGTGCGGATCAGCCCGAATCGCCGTCACAATCGCACCCCTCGATACGCGCTCCACTCCGTTCCACGCTACTCGGGATGCTATACCGCTTAACTTAATGGCAGTGGCTCTTCAGTTGACCGGCCAAATCGGGCAGAGGCTCGGTCTGGTTATCTGGGGATGGGGATACCGACTACGTAAAGCTGATCGTGACGCTGCATCACAAATCCCAGCTTTTCCGCAACCCGGGCGCTGGCTACATTGTCGGGGGAAGTTGTCCAACTGGGCTGATGACATCGAGCGTGAATATCCTGACAAAGAGCATTGGAACAGGCCAGACTCAATCCTAACCCTCGAAATTTTGCCTCTGTTATAACACCAATGTCTTCATAGTTTTGACCCAGAAAAAATGTGCAAGCGACAGAGACAAGTCGAGCGTCTACAAATGCTCCCCAGCCGTAACCGCTGGCAGCTAATCCTTCCGGTCCGCCCCACGTTTTGCTAATCCAGAACGACTCGGGATCGAGCTTTGATAGATGCTCGGCGTCAGATGGCTCTAAGCGACGGAGCGAAACATTATCGGCTGCTGCGGTCAGTTTAGGAATATCGGGTTGGACAAAGATAATGCGTGGCCAGGTGATGACATCGGGAAAAGCCTCTGTGAGAAGTGGTACAAAATCCTCGGTGGTTTCTACAAAACCTGTGAGGTGTTGTTGTATATCAGAGGGAGTCAAAGCTAGTGGGTTGCCTAAAAGGCGGTAATTGTCGGCGGTTTCTATCAGCACTACCCGGGGCATAGGCCATCGATCGACAAAGCAAGCTCCATGGCCAGTCTGGATTACGTGTGAGCCGATCAACGGGCCGGGAGTTTCCGGAAGAAACCGGTTTTTTAGGGTCGCTGTTTGCTTCGATGTTAACAAAATCATTGTTTTGTATCAGTCGAGCTTTTCGGTCATTAAAACTCAAGCGGTATTTAACCTTGTCCGCAGGCTTATTATCACACAAACCTTAAAGATTAGCAATACGATATCTGAGCAGGTCGCTTACACCCTTTCTTTACAAAACTTGTTTTCAGCGGTAAAAAAACATCAACACCAGGCTAACCATTGAAAAAAGTACCACGAAAAGTCTAGACAAACCGTCCGTGTTTCATATAGAATAGTCTAAAAGTGCCAGTTCAAAATTTTTACGTTTGATAATGAGCGTATACATAAGCTCATTAATAATAAAACTTATACAGTTAGCTTTACAATGGCGGAAGCATAGCGTGATCGTATCTAAACTACTATTTTTGTATAAAGGATTGGTTGTCCTAATTGCATTGTGGCTATGCATCCTGGTGTTATCTACCATCCCCATATATGGTCAAACATTCCCACCGCCCATTATTCTCACTGACTCACAAGGTGAATACCCATTAGGTTTACACCTTGAACTTTTGGATGACCCTACCGGCACACTTACCTTAGATCAAGTTACGTCAGCAGAATACGACAACCAATTTGTTGCCAGCCACGAAGCGACACCGAATTTTGGCTTCACGACCTCTACTATTTGGGCTCGATTTCGCGTGAACAATCAATCTAATGCATCAACAGGCTGGCGACTGGCCCTACATGATGCCAGGATGGGATTGATGGACGTTTATTTGCCAAACCCGGATAGTCCCGGAGTTAAGCACAAGCAAGCGGGGCGACGGCTGCCCTTCGTCGCTCGTGATGTGGTGCATCCCTACTACGTATTTGATGTAACACTGCCAACGCAATCAGAAGAAACGATCTACATGCGTTTCCAAAGTGAGTCGGGGCTAACCCTGCCGTTAACTTTGTGGTCTGTGGCTGCATTGGCGCAGGATGACCTAACAGAGATACTCATTATGGGCATAGCAGCCGGCACATTGTTTGTGATGGGGTGCTTTAGTTTCTTCCTGTTTTTATCACTGAGAGGCTCAAGTTACTTATATTTGTCTTTATTCATTGCCAGCTATCTTATGTTGCAACTATCGCGCACCGGCCTGGCACATCAGTATCTTTGGCCCAATTGGACCAACCGCTACAGCATCGAACTTTTTGTATCGCTCACCATTATTTTTGGCGTGCTGTTTTCCGTCCGTTTTCTGTTGATAAAAATGCATGTGCCTTGGCTTTACTATGGGCTTATCGCTTTATCGCTTTCTGCCGGCGCGATAATCTTACTCATTCCTCTCATGCGTTGGTTAAATCCTCTACTCAATATTGTAATTTTGCTAACGATGTCAGCTTTAATGTTAGCCGCTTGCACAACGTGGTGGCAAGGGTATCGACCGGCACGTTATTACTTAATAGGATTGTCGATGTTTTTCGGGGTCTCTGCTCTTAGAATTTTTGGGGTTTTTGATCTGTCACCATTGCAGATTATTAGCGAGAAGATACCGCTCTTAAGTTTTATCTTTCTGATTCTGTTTCTGTCGCTGGCGATGGCCGACCGCATTAATATCTTCAAAGCCGAGACCGAACAGGCGCACCGCAGCCTGGCTGAAAGCGAACGGCGATTAAACCAGTTTTTAGAGGCTATGCCTGTGGGAGTAGTGGTACACGGTCTTGATACAAAACTCCTGTATATTAATGAACGAGCGCTACAAATACTTAACCCTGGCACCCCTAATGTAAAACAGTTCCCTGCTTCCGCCGGTACATTGGAAGAGACTTTGAAAAAACTGCCCATCTATCGGGCTGATACAAACCAGCAATACCCTAAAGATGAGCTACCGGTTGTCCGCGCCTTGCGTGGCGAGTTTATTCATGCGGATAATCTTGAACTTGCTCACCCTGATCAACGGGTTCCCATCGAGACGTGGTCTACACCTCTGTTCGACCAGCAAGGACAGATAAAGTATGTTATTAGCGTCTTTCAAGATATTACAGAACGCAAACTTACAGAAGCAGAGTTACATCAATATCGTCATCATCTGGAAGAACAAGTTTCTGTCCGTACTGCCGAACTGACAAGGGCCAACAGGAAGCTTCGGCAAGAGATAGACCACCGCAGACAGGCCCAAAAAGAGTTAGCGTTTGCCCGCGACAAGGCACTTGAAGCCAGCCGCTTTAAAACCCGCCTCATTGCCAAAGTAAGCCACGAGTTTCGCACGCCCCTAAGCGCCATAATCGGTTTTGCTGACTTATTAAAAGAGGAAATGTATGGCCCCATGTCGGCAGAACAAAAACGAGTTTCAACGGATATTGCTGATAATGCCAACACGCTTAACACATTATTGAATGAGCTATTAGACCAAGCGCAACTTGAGGCGGGGAAACTACAATTAGAGATCATTCCTTTTTCTCCGGCTGAGGTATTAGCCCAAGTCGCTGCATCATTGAAACCATCAGCCGCACAAAAGGTTGTAAAATTACTAACTTCCATTGAGCCGGGGTTACCCGATGCGTTAGAAGGCGATCCCGAACGCATACGGCAAATTATGGCCAACCTCATCGACAACGCTATAAAATTTACAGAGCAGGGTCAGGTAGAGGTAAAACTGTATTGCGTATCCGACAGCCACTGGTGTATTCAGGTCTCCGACACCGGTCCCGGCATTTCGGTTGTTGACCAAGCTACGATATTCGAACCCTTCCGCCAGGTAGATGACAGTGCCACCCGGAGGCACAGAGGCTATGGACTTGGTTTATCTATCGTCAAAGAACTTACGGAGTTGATGGGAGGGAAAATCAGCCTCGATAGCCAAATAGGACAGGGCAGCACCTTTACGGTTCAGCTTCCCTTATGGCCGCCGGAAATATCAGAGCCGATGTCGTCGGAGGAAAAAGTGGCCTAGACTCTCAAGCAGTTAAAACTGATGTTATCAGATGTACCAGCCAGTTTTTATTTTGAAGCCTTAGCCAATGAGGTCTTGGCTGCCTCATCAAGTAACCCCTTTAAACGCTCTATCATACTAACCAATTGAGGGGATGGCTCCTCTTCATCTGTAGCCAGGTTTGTTTCAATGGTAGCGACCCGTTCTTGCAATTCAACAATTTGAGGGATGGTCTTGCCGTTTATCCTGGGGATGCGCCGCTGCATGAACCAGCCAAACAAAATTTGGATAAAAACAGCAACCGGCGGGGAAATAACAAGACCAATCAAACCAAATAACTCTATAAAAGCTATCATGACCAGGACTAAGAGCAAACTACTGTAACGACGCCGATCAAACAAATGCGGCTCAATAAGGTACTCTAATATCCAGAATACGACCAGCGTATACAACCCGGCCGTTACTCCCCAAAACAACCCGCTTGTCAAGCCCACAATCACCACGGGTACAAAAGCCAAAACAATGCCTAAAATAGGAATTAACCACATAACCGCGCCTATAATAGCCAGAATGGTGGGGTAATTGAGGCCGATCACCCAATAGCCTAACCACAGTAGAAAGCCGGCCAGTAAACTCTGCACCAGTTCGCTCCGGGTATAAGCACCAACATTTTCTTCTATTTGTCGCCACAGTTCGCGCGCTGCGCCGCGATATTCTACGGAGAGAAGTGAAAGCCATAGTCGCTCAAAACGAACCTGATCGACCGTCCAATAAATTCCTAAAAAGATAATCATCACCAGGTAAGCAATATATTCAAAAAAACCGGAAAGTATGTCGATCATGGTAGGCAGGTTCGAAAAATCTTCACCCCCCAATATCTGATCATAGAGATCGGCTGATTCAGGCAGGCGCGAGGCTATGGATTGCTGCCATGACGTTCCTTCCGGCCAAACAACCTTTATATGCTCATATCCAATAGCGAAAGCATTCGCTGCTTGCTGGAGTTCGGTCAACAACAAAAGACTAACGATAATTAACAGAACACCGAGCAAAAATAGGCCAACGCCATAGACTAAGAGCAGAGATACACTTAAGGAGAAACCTCGCTCTACTAAATTCTGAATAAGCGGGCGAAATGTGGCTGCCGCTGCCAGGGAAAACAGGAAAATCCAGACGGCACTGCGAAACTGCCACAGGAGAAAAACAACCGCCAGCGTAGCCAGTACAATAGTCGCATACCGTGCTACTTGTTTTATCATTGTGGACTTTTTCCATTACTCTGAGCCAAAATGCTCTCTAAATCAGAAGCTATGGCTTCAATATCTTCTTCAATAAGTTTCGCATCGTCGTCTTCGGGTACCAACTCATCGTCCCGTATTTGCTTGCGCACATCTTGAATAAGATCTTGGGTATGATACCGTAATCGACTCAATTTATCGCGGCCAAATTCATTTTGTTGTTGTTCCAGAGTCGACTGGTTCAAAACAAAACGATTAAGCAGCATCTGCAAAATTGCCGCTGCCGGAATAGCCAACAGCACCCCCAAAATACCGCCCAGCGAACCGAAAGCAAAGATAGCCAACAGCGCGACAAATGTATTGACGCCAACCGCCTTGCTCATAATACCCGGAGCCAAAAAGGTATTTTCAAGCTGTTGAATAATAAGCGTTGCGACAGCAACCCAGATGGCCTTATCCGGAGCAATTGAAGCAGCCACAAGCAAAGCGGGAACCGCGCCCAAGACCGGCCCAATATAGGGAACGGCTTCCATCAAGCCCGCAAACAAAGCCAACACAATGGCATAGGGCACGCCAATCCACAAATAGGCAATTAAGGCCATCACACCAATCGATAAACACAAAATGGCCTGCCCTCGAATATAGGCCCCCACCTTAATCTGCATCTCATCGATCATCTCACGGGTACTATCTCGATGCTCAGACGGCAGAATCAAAAGTGCACTACGAATTGCGCGTTCGCTATCAAGCGTCCAATATAGACTCAACATGAGGGTGGCGATGGTGATAAAGGTGGCCTTTAAGGTAAAGCCGACCATGGCCAAAGTCTGCATCAATGTTTCAGACTCATCTTCTACTACGTCACCGGATAAGCTGGCAAATGCCAACTCCGACGGCAGACGCCATGAGATTTGTTGCAGGAATAAGTTAGGCGATTGGGACAAGGTAGCGCGGACGGTATTGTAATACTCAGGCAAACTCTCAAACATGGCGTTCATCTGCTCAAAAAGCACGGGAAATAAGAGGACAAGAAAAAGAAGCAGTGCTCCAGTTACAACAGCATACATCAAAATACCGCCGAACAACGGCGGCACCCCCCTCTCAGACAATTTGTCGGTTACGGGTTTAAGCGCAGTACCGATAATGATAGCTGTAAAAAAGATAACAACCACCTGGCGTGTTTGATAAAGCAGCAAAAAGCCGGCGGCTAACGCCAAAACCACCAGCGTGGAGAAAATTATACGACGGGCCGACCACTGATCTGAAGCCGGCGACGAAGATGATACTGTCATCGTGAGGATTCTTTCCTAATGCATTAAGTTTATAGTTTGAAGGTTTACCTACCTCAGCGGCGTACTCAGTATACGTCCAGACAAGGCTTTTTGCTATACATCGCCGGGGTGATTTGCCCCCACAGATCGGGCGATAAAAAAACACCACCTACGCCAACTGGGCGAGTGGCATATAGCTCGATTGGGCTACAGTCAATTTCAGATTGGTCCAGTTTTTGTTTTTTGGTCGAGAAAACGCAATCAATAGGCTGTCTACTTGAGTGTCCCTACGACGTTGATAAAGAAACTGGACCAATCTTACTACCGGCGGTTTCTTTACGTATTCGCCAC
>JAGRBZ010000069.1 GCA_020433805.1 Anaerolineae bacterium | reverse complement strand
CAATTGTACCACGAAGGGTTTTTGATGTCAACGAAACGTAAATTCAGCCTGAGAGGTAGCGGTAGAAGTTACAGGTTGCCCACAGATTTACACAGGTATTCACAGATCTTTATCCCCATTTTGATATTATCCGTAACAAGCTGTGTTCATCTGTGGACTTGCAGAAGACCTTAAAGTAATCGCTGGATTAGGGCTTTTCCAATGCAAACTGTTTATGAATGGCTTTAACAGCGCGATCAGCATCGCCTTGAGCCACAACGAGTGAAATGTTAAACTCACTGCTGCCTTGAGCGATGGCAATGATGTTGATTTTTTCCTCACCCAATGAGCTGAATAACCGGCCACTGACGCCGGGATGACCTTTCATGCCCGCGCCGACTACGGCCAAAATTACTGTATTTTCTTCCCACTTGACGCGCTCTAGATCCCGTCGCTCGATCTCACGGGAGAGTTCGTTTTCTAACGAGTTAACAACTTTCTGGATATCAGGCGTCGGTACGACAAAACAGATCGACTGCTCTGAGGAGGCCTGGCTGATCATCAGCACATTGGTGTTTGTTTTGGCCACGGCGGAAAACGTGCGACCGGCAACGCCCGTAATGCCGATCATGCCTGGGCCGCTGACCGTAATGAGGCTCAAATTTTTTATAGCGGTAACGGCTTTAACGGTTTTGCCGTTGTTTTTGTAATCGGCGGTGATGAGCGTGCCGGGATGATCCGGTTCAAACGTGTTTAAGATGCGTACCGGCAAATTAACACGGCGGGCCGGACGGATAGCCTGCGAATGTAACACCTTGGCCCCAAAATAGGACAGCTCGCTAATTTCGGCATAAGAGAGATGGCTTATAGGATGGGCATCGGGCACAACGCGCGGATCGGCCGTCATAACGCCGTTAACATCGGTCCAAATCCAGACCTCGTCCGCCTCTAAGGCACGGCCTATAATAGTGGCGCTGTAATCACTGCCACCGCGGCCTAATGTGGTGGTGATACCTTCTTCGGTGGCCCCAATGAAGCCGGTTACCACCGCAATTTTACCGCCTTCCAGCAGCGGGCCTAATCGGGCTTGCGATTTAATCTGGGTAGCCTCACGACGCGGCACAGCTCCGCCGAAACAATTATCGGTTACGATCAGTTCGGTAGCCTCAACACTCTCAGCGGACAAACCGGCGTGGTCGAGAATGGCCGCTACTTGGGGAGCGTTGAGCCGTTCGCCAATACCGCCGATAACATCAAGCGCACGGGGTGTCAATTCGCCTAATACATGGATACCATGGCAAAGGGCCTCAAATTCGTCGAGTAGCATCCGAACGTGAACCATAACCTCATCGCGTTGGGGAGAATCACCTAAAAAATGGCGGGTCGCTTCGGCATGCTTGTTATCAATCTCCACTCTAGCCTGGGAAGCGGCCTGTTCATTGCCGGCTTCGGCTTGGTGGGCAGCGTTCAACAGCAGGTTGGTTACGCCACTCATAGCCGAAACCACCACCACTACATCGTGACCATTTTTCTTGGCATCGGCTACAATTTTTACTACATTTTTGAGGGCATCGACACTCCCTACTGAAGTGCCACCGAATTTCATAATAATTAGCAAGGTATCTCTCCTTTACAAAAAGTAATTTGTTGTCCTGATATAAACAGGTTGAGTTTCCGGTTGCGTGGTAAAAATAAAAACGGCCTCTGATGACTCAGATAGCCGTACATGGTACTCTTAGTGGATTAATCCGCAAAAATTAGTGAGGCTTTTACTTAAAATAAACACCGAAAATGAATGTTTATATCATCCAAATGCTCAAAGCATGCTTTAGTACGCTAATTACTGTATTCGTCGGGATTTGCCGGGACGATTTAAATAGCCAGACGTAAGGTAGATAAGCGAATGGCGGCCTCAACGCGCAGCCGCAGTTCTTCAATGTCGATGGGTTTGGTGACAATATCATCCACGCCCGTCTCCAGAGCCTCTAAACGCGCCCGTCTTTCATCGAGATGAAGCAGCATGATAATAGGTATATGGGCGGTTAGCGTATCTTCCAGGAGTTCTCGGCAGACCTGATGCGGATTCTTATCGGTAAGTTCTGTACTAACCAAGATAGCGTTCGGTTGCCACTGACGAGCCGTTTTTACAATTTCCTGAGCTTGATGAACCATTTGCACCGTATGTCCATTCGCCGAAAAATAGAGCTGCAAGGTTTCGCTCACGTCCGGATCAGGATCGGCAATTAAAATTCGAGACTTCGATACGCTCATCAAAAAACTCCTTCCTCACAAAGAGAACAGACTATTCCACAAAATCTGTAGTTATGTATACAAATAACCACCCCTGATACAAAGCTACATCAATTCGTTATTTTACCATTATGTATTACAAGGTAACGTGGTAACTTCAACCAATAAAAATCGATCTGAATATCTATAAATTGCTGTATTTGTAGCAAGTTGGCCTTATTATTGCTGTAGATGACGCCTCATGTTGAAGTATGCTTCAAAGTAAGCTTTTTTGCCATAGGATAATAGTATCAACTCTGGTAAACCTAAGAGTGTTAAAAAGGGTACGCTACCATAAATACTTTTGCATCCGGTTCATCTTGTGATATAGTAAGCTACGCAGTGTGCAGCATTCGAGAGTCGATTGCGTAATCTATAATGTAAGGACTGAAAAGAAAGGGGAGTAAGCACTCCCGTACAAACTGTCAGTAATCGACATAATAGAGAGGGCAGAAGCGATGGGCGAAATGGAAGAATCACCTTATGTTGTAGTTATCGGCGCGGCCGGTATCGACTCAAAGGGGCGATCTGATGTACCGTTAACAATAGGTACCAGTACGCCGGGGTTAGTGCGGGTCTCCGTGGGCGGTACAGCTCGCAACGTGGCCGACAACCTATCGCGGTTGGGTGTCGATACCATCCTATTGTCTGCAGTAGGCGATGATGAGTCTGGCAAGCAGGTGGTCGACAGCGCAGCAGAGGTTGGCATCGACACCGATTATATCATCGTTTCAAACCAACATCATACATCGGCTTATATCGCATTACTCGATGAGCATGGCAACCTGGTTATGTCGGTTGATGATATGAAAATTTTGGAAGCCATTACCCCTCAAGTTATCGAAAATGAGCGCGAACTACTGGAAGAAGCGTCGCTGATCGTCATCGACAGCAATCTCACGGAAGAGACGATTGAGGCCATCTTCAAATTGGCGCATCGCTACAACGTACGGGTGTGCGCCGACCCGGCCTCGGCCGGATTAGCGCGAAAACTAATCCCCTATCTGTCTCAGATTTATATGGTCACACCCAACCTGGCCGAAGCACGCGTCTTGGCCGACTGCCCTATCAGCGATGAGCAAGAAGCGATTGCGGCAGCCCGTCGACTGGTCAATGCCGGAACCGATATAGCCGTAATCACCTTGGCCGAAGAAGGCGTTGTTTATGCCACGGCCGATGCCAGCGGTCACATACCGGCGATGGGAACGCATGTTATCGATTCGACCGGTGCAAGTGATGCGCTAACAGCCACCGTTGTCTTTGGCCTCTTAAATGACGTCCCTATCGACGAAGCCGTTCGGCTGGGAGCCAGTGCGGCCGCGTTAACGCTAAGCTGTAGCGATACGGTTTGTGTCGATTTGAGCCTGGAACTGCTGTACGAGCATCTCGTCATTTAATCGAGAAACGTAGGACGCAGAACGTAGAATAGAGGCTCTACGGTTCATATACGTTCCGTGTCCCACACTGTTATACACCATTTCATTATTGGAGGACACCATGCCCCCCCTCGTTCGAGGAATGTACTTTGAAGAGTTTGAACCCGGCCTGGAAATTTTAACCAGCGCCCGCACCATCACCGAAACAGATATAGTTAACTTTGCCGGCCTCACCGGCGATTTTAACTTTATTCATACCGATGCCGTCGCCGCACAAGAGTCGCCTTTTGGGCAGCGCGTAGCCCACGGAATGTTAATTGCATCTATTGCTACCGGGCTATCGGTTCAGCAGGGCTTTATCGACGGCACGACGCTGGCTTTTCGTGAGCTTACCTGGAAGTTCACGAAACCCGTCCATATTGGCGATACCGTTCACGTCCGCATAAAAGTTACTGC
The DNA here is from genome assembly GCA_020433805.1 of Anaerolineae bacterium. Taxonomy (GTDB): domain Bacteria; phylum Chloroflexota; class Anaerolineae; order 4572-78; family J111; genus JAGRBY01. The sequence goes on along the minus strand of JAGRBZ010000069.1, from coordinate 24,177 downwards.
AACGAAAGCGATGAAAAAGCTGGGCGGTGGTGTGGTTGACTTCGACGCCCGCGTCTACAACCAAAAGGATGAATTGGTTCACAAAGGTGAATGGCGCATGCTCATCAAGTCGCGCCCTGAAGAAGCATGACATGATTTACGACATCTCTCGTCCGATAACCCCTAGTCTGGCTGTTTGGCCGGGTGATACTCCTTTTGATAAACAGTTTGCGATGCGCATGGCCGACAGCGACTCGGTCAATGTAACGACGTTGACGATGAGCAGCCATATGGGCACGCATGTCGATGCACCTTACCATTTTGTCGATGAAGATACCCCTCTAGAGCAGGTGGCACTAGAGCCTTTTATTGGCCCGGCCACAGTGGTCACGGTTTCAAAAGAGGCCGGGCCACTTACTCCCGCCGACTTTTCGGAACTTGACTGGTCAAAAATCGAACGGCTGCTCATTCACTCATCGGCTAGTAACAAGCCGCTGGATAAATTCACAACAAACTATGTTTACCCCTCACCGGAACTGGCCAACTGGTTGGCCGACCACGGTGTCATTCTTTTCGGCACCGATGCACCGTCGGTAGATGATATGAATAGCAAGGGCTTACCCGGCCACCACGCCTTGCGCCGCAACGGTATCGATATATTGGAGGGCTTGCTGCTCGACGGTGTACCCGACGGTACATACGAACTTATAGCTCTTCCCCTCAAAATCGTCGGCGGTGACGGCTCGCCGGTACGGGCCATTCTGCGCACATAGATTTTCCCACTTTGCTTTACAATTCCATCAAATTCCTTTAGACTGGAACTATTGGTATATCCTCCGACCCTTTCTGTTCCAAGTTGCCGGTACCTCCGTGCAAGCATTTCTGTTAAGAGAATCCTCTGGCTCAACACAGCAACATACTTTTTTATACTAATTGCGAAAGGAAAATCGTATGCGAAAACAGATTTTAATATGGAGTCTTGTTGTCTTTTTGATTCCCTCTCTAGCCTGTAGCCTCTCAGGACTCGGCAGCGAAGAGGCTGCTACGGAACCGGTCGAGGCGGAAGCAGAAGCTCCGGCGGAAGCAGAAGCCCCGGCGGAAGAGGCTGTTGAAGCTGAAAGCGCACCAGAAACGGAAGTTGAAGCCGAGGCAGAGGTTCAAACAGAGACGGAAGCCGAAAGTACTGTCGACGAAGCAGCGGAAAATAAAACCTCGGCTGTGCCCACCGAAGAAGAAGGTGAAGCCGCCGCAGAAGCAGAAACGGCGGAAAATGCCTCCGCTGAAACAGAAGAAGTAGACCTTTCTAACACGCCAGGCCTGGAAAACCTATCTTCATACCGCATTTCCTTCACAATGGATTTCGACGGCCAGTCAGGCGGTCAACCGGCCCAGGGAACAGTAGATATTTTACTTGAAGCCATTAAAGCGCCAGACACCTCGCATATGGTCATGGATATAGAAGGCACCACCATGGGTGAAATGGCGGGGCTTAATCGTATGGAAATCTACAATGTAGATAACACGGTCTATATGTATAATGATGCCATGGGCGGACAATGGATCTCGATGCCCGGCAGCGACGGCGAGATGTTCAGCGAAGGTTTTTTCTCTCCGGATGAGAATTTAGAAGTACCAAACACAGCCGACTGTTCCCCAAGTACGGAAGATATCAACGGCATAGAAGCAACCCTTTGCACCTTTGATGCGACAGATTTGGAGGATGTCGCGGATGCCACTTATGACGAGGCCAACGGTAAAGTTTGGTTAGCTGAAGACGGTGGCTACGTTGTTAAATATGAAGTGACGATGAAAGGTTTCAAACCCGACTCGAGTGATCTAGACGGGATGTTCGACTTTGGGGATGTCACCATGACGTATGAAATTCTGGAAGTTGATACGGACTTTAACATTGAACTTCCAGCAGAAGCCCAAAACGCCCAAGGCTTTGATTTTGGGGCTTTAATGGGCGAAGAAGCGGCCTCCGCTGATGTTCCGGTTCTTGATAATGCGGAGGAACTCTTTAGCGCCGCCGGCGTAACCACCTACGTCACGGCTTCGAGCATCGACGATGCAACGGCATTTTACCGCCAAGCCCTGGTCGATGAAGGTTGGGCCGAAGATACCGAAGGAGCTTTGCTCACTGACTCGATAGCGAATCTCACCTTTAAAAAGGATGGCAGCACGCTAACGTTATCTATTGCCCAACAAGAAGACGGTAAAGTCAACGTCAGTATTATTGCGCCATAAATCAGCGTCTGTTAACGCTCATAGAATTCAGCTAAGCGTTACTACGCCTCTAAAACCAAAAAGGAGTCCGAGATACACGTCGGGCTCCTTTTTAAGTTGGTGGGTTCGTTTGTTTGCTTGTTAGTGGGTTGGTTTAATATCTAAAGCTAACTAACCATCTATTCAGCCAATTATCAAATTACCGTCGCTGTATCACTACCGGCACCAAATGATGGCTGCCGTTTACGTTTTGAAACAACGTTTCGGTTTGAAAGGCTTTATCCAGCGCCTGAGCCAAATCGGCCAGCAGATCATCGGCACTCTCGATACCAACAGCCAGCCGGATCAGGCTATCGCTGATGCCGATTTCGGCGCGTTCTTCGGTGGATAGCTCATAGTAACTAACCAAAGCGACTTGCTCGATCAGCGTCTCAACACCGCCAAGGCTTGGCCCGATGTAGGGAATTTCCACTTCATCAATAAACCGACCGGCTCCCTCTAAATCGGTATCGAGTTCAAAACTGACCACGCCGCCAAAGCCTGTCATCTGCTCGATGGCGACTTCATACTCCGGATGGCTGACCAGGCCAGGGTAGTAGACTCGCCGCACAGCCGGATGCTTGGCTAAGAAATGGGCCAGTTTATCGGCGGTTTCATTTTGCCGTTTCACCCGTAGGTCAAGCGTTTTCAAACCGCGAATGAGTAGGTAAGCCGTGTTCGGATCGCTGACATCGCCGAGCATAGCCTGTGTTTCCTTAATCGCACCAATCATATAATCGGAGCCAACCACAACACCGGCCAGCAAATCGTTATGCCCACCCAGATACTTCGTAGCCGAGTGAACCACAAAGTCGACACCGAACTCTAACGGGCGCTGGTTGATGGGTGTAGCAAAGGTGCTGTCAATGACGGTTTTGATGTTATGCTTTTTGGCAATCGCCACCAGCTTTTCTAAATCCAACACCCGCAGATAGGGGTTGGTGGGCGATTCGGACACGATGACTTTGGTATTGGGGCGGATAGCCGCTTCCAGAGCCTCGTAGTCTCCCATCGGCACTTGAGTCGACTCAACACCATAGCGGGCCAGGAACTTGGTAACAAACTGGCGCGTGCGGCGGTAGCAGTCGTCGGTTAAGATAACGTGACCGCCTTGAGAGAGCAACGTAAATAGGGTGGTGGTGACCGCCGCCATCCCGCTGGAAAAGAGACAAGCCGCTTCACCACTATCGAGCGCAGCCAGTTTCGCCTCAGCCGTAGCGATAGTCGGGTTACCGTAACGACCGTACTCCTCACGTTCAATCTCATCGCCCCACAGTTTGGCCTCCATATAATCGACCAAATCCTGCGTATTTCTGAAAGTATAGGTGCTAGTTTGCGAAATCGGTGTTGTAATTGCGTTATGCGATTTAACGCGCTTTTCGCCGGCATGAACAACTTGGGTGCTAAGATCTTTTTCTGACATTTGACTCTCCTTGATGATGTGCAAAATAAAAACTGGCCTCTCGTTAGATGAGAGGCCAGTTTCGAGCGAGCTTTCACAAAAAAAGCCCCTTCTCGAAAGAAGAGGCTTTACGCACGGAGTCGGTAGCTCTCATCTTCCAGAAAGTATTACTTCTGCCGGAATTGGCACCGAAAACCTGATAAACATTGTTGTTCTCAGGAAAGGTTGCCGGAGCTTCACAGGGCCGGTCCCTCTGCTCCTCTGGATGAGTGATGTATTATTTTTTTCTTTAAAGCTTATATCAAACTGTGACAGATAATACCACAAAGTTTGGGGTTTTGTCAATAATCAATTATTGAGAGAAATTCTTACAGTTTAGAAGCGAACAGTAAAGGGGATGAATTGAAACTTTGAGTTCCTGATTAATTGCCTCAAGCCTAAAAAAAAGCAAACGAGTCTGCCTTTAGCTACGATGGTGAGATTTACGTGAGATGAATAAAAGTATACAGAGAAGTAAATGACTTTAATTTTTTTTATACTGATAATGTAACCAATGTAACTAATGTAACCATCATCTTAAAAAGGAGAGTAAGAAAAATCCTTTGGTCTTACCCATAAATCCTAGAAGTTTATGTTGACTCAAAAAATTTGGAGCAAGTTTACAAATTATTAGAGGCATAGTTGGTATACGTTAAAACGACAAAGGGTTCGTAAAAAGTTTATGGTAAGGAGAGGAAAATTATGATAGAAGTATCGATAAGCATGTTGATCTTAATAATTCTATTATCGATTTTGTTCGGTTTTTTCGGGCTAGCCCTGCTTGCTGCCAAATATTTGTAACGGTTACTTAACGAACTGAAGAATCAATCTTCAACAAATAGGCCCGCATCTCTGGGATGAGTTTTCGCCATATCTAAATTGGATTATACGTTACGCAGTTCAAAAGGTGCCAGTTACTTAAACGCAATAAATCGACTTGTTTGGGCTAAACGGACGTTTATTTTCGGCAAAAAGTCACTGTCACCGGGTTCGATACATTCAACTGCATAAGTCCCATTCGATCATAGTAACTGGGGTAAATTATGAAAAAAGCCAGATACAAAACTATCAAAAATATGATACAATCGAATTAAGCCGACTTTCGTTTACAGTCGAGGGCAGCACAAACGAACTCAACCGGTCATGATTTGAGATAGGGTCAATTTTATCTACTCAAGTAACGGCCACATTCGGACTGCGCAAGTGATAACACTAGTAATTTCTATTTATAGACCATAAAACAATCGCCAATTCAAGAGACTTGTAAGAGGCAACCCATGACCCGATATTACAACATAGGGAGTATTCGCGCTTATTTGATTGAAGGTTTCAGCGAAGAAGAACTTCGCGCATTTTGTTTTGATCATCTCGATTTCAGAGACGTTCATAATCAGATCTCTGAGAATGACGGCAAATCTAAAATAGTGCATCAATTGGTTGAGTATGCTGACAGGAGAGAGTTATTCGGGTCTTTACTCTTTTGGGCCAAAAAACGAAACCCTGCTAAATATGAGAAGCATAAACCTTACTGGTCTAACTCGCCCCCAACGAGACCAAGCAAAGGCCCTAAGATGCCTAAAATAACAGATGTGCTTCTTCAACAAGGCTTAAATGAGATTGAGGAAATTAAAGAATCGATTGAAGAAGATTTGGATAAGGCGATACGTCGCTGGTGGGGCATTAAGCAGATGACACTGAGTCAGGGTGATGAAGGGGGTGTCTGGCGCAATGCTGACTTACTAAAAAAGTTAGAAGATATATGGACCTATGAGATCAAAGATCTGGAATGGCAGCTAGAACTCTTAAGAAGAGCCATTGCCAATTACCACAAAGGTAATATAAACGGAGCTACTGAGCGGGCTACCTTGATCGACCAAATAAACCCCGGTGATAGCTCCAAAGCGGCTGTTTCGGCTAAGTTACTTGTTGCTTTCATGAAAAATGATGATCAACAAATTGTTAACTTGGCTCAAGAAGTCGACCCTTTACTCGTCGTTGAAGCGGTATGGTGGCTATATTCCTTCAATGACGTTGAATTTAGCGTCATTGTAAAACCTATCGTAGCCAAGACGCTCTCGACCTTGGCTGGACAGACTAACGCTATTCATTATGTGCATCAAATTTTACACCTCAGTATCGACGGTCAGAATTTACTAGAAGACCCAAATTTCAATCCCATACCGCTCCAAGAATTAGCCAGTGAAAGTCCAGAGCAATATCACCGCGAGTTAGCTTATGATCTCCTCCGCTGGCGTCAAGCAGGCTATGGCTGGCCGCCGCTTTGGTCGGACGGGCTAATTTGGCCGCCTAAACGAAATACATACGTGACTGTTTGGCTTAAGGAAGTACTTAGCCGCTCTTTATCGTACAACCCGTTCTCAATCAGAAAGGCAGAGTTAGAGCCAAATCTATTTAACCTCTTCGTGTCTGAACCATTTTGGGTATTAAATGGTGATTCATGGCGTACACCACAAGCAGCAATTTTGTTTGGGGAACAAGGTGGCGGCAAAACAACCATTGCATTTATGTTAATTCGTGAACACCGAGAGACAATACCCGATATTTCAAAAAAGAGAATTTTTCCGGTTTATTTTTCGCTGGAGATTAATCCATCTTCAGAAATAGCCCCATCGTTCTTCCTAGATGTTTTAGCCAACACCGTAGCTAGAGCTTTAAAGGATTTTTTAGTCTTGAATCCTTACTCTTTTCTCGATCACCACGAAAATCAAAAATTTGCCATCGCTGCTCTACTAACTTATAGTGCCGGTTCAACCAAAACTTTGGAAACCGCTCTTAAACGGACCTCGCTCTCCAATCACACCACCGGCAAATGGCTGATTGATCAGATTATCCAAAACAGTTACGATTTCCACCCTGGCCCGAAGTTGACTGAAATGGATAAAATTGAAATATTGCAACAGGCTCGCCCACTTGGTTTTGACAATACCTGTATCCTGGTTGATTTAAAGGTCAAGGCTAATACTCAAAAATTTAACTCCACGAGGGCTAACCACTTACAACCTTTCTTAGAGATAATGCTTCCTTTAGCCCGTGCCAAGATTTACGTAAACCTATTCCTACCGCTCGACTTAAAAAAGTATTTATCTATTCCCGCCGGAATTATGGTGGATGAATTGACCTGGACACCCGCAGAATTAGAAAAACTGGTAGGAGCCCGCTTAAGTGAAGCCAGCAAAGGTCTAATCGTGAGTCTTTCGCAATTATTTGACCGTGATGTACTTGAGGAAGATATAACCCGGTTGGTGAAAGCAGCCGGCAACTCGCCCGGAACGTTATTCAAGCTAATTAACCAATTAATAGAACTACAAATAGAGAAAACGTCATTCAGCAAGATCGATCTCGACACCTTGGAAACCGTTCTAAAATCAGCCAATGGAGAGGAGGGATCACCGTTGTGAATAAATTGCTGCCTCACAATAACCCGCTTGGGCCTGCTCTGGGTTTGGCGGCCTTTGACAGCTTGCGAGCCGAGGATGAACCCTGGTTAAGCCGCGGTTTTGTCCCGCCGCCCCATATCGAGCAAATTAGCGGCGACCGTTCGGTGATTGTTTTTGGGGGGCCTGGTTCCGGTAAAACCGCACTTAATCAATTTCTGAAACGATTGTGCCTGGATAGGCAGGGCGCGCCACTGCGGTTAGTAGCGGAATGGACGCCGTCACCGCTGACGATTAAACAAGGACTAAAGGGCATCGAGACGGTTCGAGCCCAAACTAACCAGGTTTTAGATGCGTGTGTTGAGTCGATTTTGCATTTTGTAGCGGGTTATCCCGACCGATTTCACAATGCACCTGAGACGGCTAAAGAGTCGTTGGCCTGGTTCGTCAAGGAGTACAGCCAGAGCGACTTGTCACTGCGAATCGAGCAGTTAATCGAAGATGAACAGCCACCAGGGGTGGAAATACTAAAAACACTGCTCACCACCAAACCTCGCCGCGTTCTGCCACCGGGAGCCAGCCCGGATAAAGTAGCGGCCCGGCTGGTGAGAACATTGCAAACAATGGAGATCAACGGGGTTTGGGTTCTCGGCAATGACGATGAACTGGAGATGTGGGTTGATGTCGATCCCGATGAATTGATCGCCAATTTGCAAAACCTGTTTTCAACGCTACCTTTATTTGAGCGGGCCAATTTTAGCTACAAACTGCTGCTGCCGTCGTGGTTAGAGCAAAGAACATTAGGCGTGGTTCAGCGCATCCGGCTCAGGCAAAGAATATTTCCGTATTATCTTAATCATTGGCAGCCCAAAAACCTTCATTCTTTAGTTAATTTGCGATTAAGCATCGCTACGGGTCAACCTAATTTTACCCTAAACAACCTGTGTACCTCACCCAAACTGCGGTCTTGGTTAGAGTGGGTAGGCGCAGCTTCGCCCAGAGAGTGGTTGGAGCAAGTCAAACCACTGATTGAATATTATCTGGCCAATTCATGCCAACAGCCCATCAACCCCGCCACCTGGGAAGAATTGCGTCTCGCTAATCCACCTCGACTCTATCTGGACGACGACCGCAAACATATTACGGTTGGCGCGCGGCCCATTCCATTGCAGGAGCTACCGGCCAAAGCTTACGAAATGCTGCGGTTTTTATATCAGCAACCCAGCGACCAGGTAACTAGCCGGGAAGCGCTCTATTATCATATCTACCGCAATTTAGATTATATTCCCCAGCCCGGTGATACCAATTATGAAGGGCCGGCCGAATATCGGGGGGCCATCGATACTAGTCTGTGGCGTCTACGCAACGCTATCGAACCAGACATGGTCATAGAACCTGACAAAAAATCCCGCGACTTAGTCCTACTCGTCACGGTCAGAGGACACGGGGTTAAACTCAATACGCGCTGGTGAGTGAGATAATGGTGAGATTAATGAGAGATAATAGGAAAATAACCGCGCTCTTTTTCCCTTATACTGATACAGTAACCCATTTGAAATGCCACGTGTTGTTAGTAAAACCATTATTAAGGTTACTTAAATTAAGTCATAACAAGCATCTCCAAAACAAGGTCCAAGTAAGCTATGGCTGTTTTAGACGAGTCTAGAGACGCGTCTGGTCACCCTGTTGGCAACCGCGATGTTGCCGATATTGTTGAGCAGGAATCTCTGGCTGAGCAATCAAACAATCGAAACGATATTGACACAGAGGATGTCAACCTACAAGTCTATGGGTGGTTAAAGTCGCTGGGATTGCGCTTTAACCCTTTTTTTGCCCTTAACGCCGCCGACGATCCCCATCTGAGTGAATATCTGATCGGCAATGATGTGTTCAAGGCCATTTGGGGCGACTGGAATTCGTTTGTTTTTGAACCGGCCGGCGGTGGAAAAACGGCCTTGCGAGTGCAAACCGCCCAAGCCTGTTGGGAGACGCAAGATATCAACCGTCCTTTTCCCATTCCATACAATCCACCTTTTCTCAAATGGGGAACGATAGAACCTCACCTTGATGATCATCTGTCTGCAATAGCGACTGCCGCCGCAGAACAATTTTTTTTGGGGCTAAGCCATCGCCCCCATTGGTTTTTAGAGCTGGATCGAACTGCGCAGGAACAGGTGGGTGAATTACTGGCCCGGATCTTATCGGTCGATAACCTCGCTTATTATTTGGACGAGTTGGCTGAGACAAACAATCTACAAGCACTCAAACGTGAACTTGATCCCACCTTTAATGCGCCCGATCCGCCTGGCCGCGCGGCTCTTGAGCAGTTTTGTATGTCGCTGCGTTCTACGCTGCCGGGTTCGATGCCGGCGTCCGGCCAACCCGGTCGACATTGGGAGTCGTTAGCTGAACTCTTGGTTCAACAGCTAAAATTTCCGGCACTCTATCTCTTGTTAGATGGTCTGGATACAACTTACGAAACCGCCTCTGATCCTCACACTGCAATTGCCGCCTTAACCCCGCTGCTCTCACAGATCTCCGTATGGTCTAAGCAACTTAAAATTTTTGTCAAAGGATTTTTACCGGCTGAGACGAAAGCCGAATTTCATCGGCAAGCTAACGCATTCGCGATCCAAACTCGGACGGCCAGTATCAATTGGGACCAGAGCAAACTAATCGACCTGGTCCGCCGGCGAGTATTTGTCGCATCAAAAGGGCAATTCAACAGCCTGGACGCCATTGTCACGCCTGACCTGCGTGATTTTGAAGCCCTTTTGGTGGAAAAGATTGTCGCACCGCGCCCACGCGAGGTACTGACCTTAATTAACGAGATATTCGCCGCGCATATTCGCACCAAAAGCCAATCGGGTAAAATAGATGAAACGGATTGGCAAGAGGGACTTTTGGTTTACAAACGCGATGCATTCGCGTTGAGTTAAAATTTTATCGAGGACTGACACAGCTGAATAATAGAGAGTATGTCACCGACTGAGAGGATCGATGATGTTTGACACAACTATGTTACCACTTATAAAATACGATGAGATTAAAGATGCTGACAGCTTCGATAAAGTTTACACTTGGTTCTCTAAGGGAGGGGATTGTATAATGCCGAATTCTATTGAAAGCGCCAAATTGCCAAAATATACAAATGATGCATTTGTCAATCGCGACAAAGAAATGGCTCTGGTGGAGGAAAAGGCTAAGGCATTGATCCAACGCCAACCGCTTGATGAGCGTACCATAATTTTTATGGGCCAACGCGGTACCGGCAAATCTTGGCTGATACGTCATCTTCAGACGCGTTTAGCCGCGTTACCTGCTATTATTTCTCTTATCATTGATTTAGAAGATTACCGTGGATCTACTCCCGAAGAAGCAGTTAAAAAAATTTTGTATCATCTTAATGATCGTATATTCAAACAGTCAACGCTATCGACAGAAGAGTTACCTGAATTAAGTCGCGAATTTATGAGACATCTGCGCGTAATTTTGATGGAACAACCTATCGCATTTCTGGTCGACACGGTGTTCGAGTCCGACTGGCAGTTACTGGCAACCTTAGAGCGATATCTTCTCGGTCCACTGGCAGCTGAAAGCCGGGTGATGATCGTCATGGCCGGGCGTGGGCAGGCTTATCCGTGGAAAACACCCGAACTTCGACTGCGAGCGATGTTTCATAATCTGGAGCCATTTACGCCTGAACAGACAAAAGCTCAACTAGCGCGTCAAAAACCGAAGAGTGTTAAACTTTTTTTTGAAATTTATGAACGCAGTGGTGGCAACCCGTTAGCCAGTTTTATGCTGGCCGATCGACCTGAATCACCGGACAGTGGCCTGGATCAAGCGATTAATGAACTGCTCAAAGTCATCCCTGACTCTGTAAATCGTCAGCAGCTTCGCCAAAATTTAGAAGCTATTTCTGTTTTAAACGCCTTTGATGAGGAGCAGATTCCCACTATGTTGGCAGCCTACTACGGTGAAGCGCGTTATAAAGACTGGAAGCCTACTCAAGCTCGGCAAGTGCGTGAAAATATTGTCCGGTGCAGTTTTGCTCAGTGGGATGAGAAACAAAAAGGCTACGTCCTTGACTCCACTTTACTGCGGCTGTTAAAGCGTTACCTGCAAACTGAAGAACGACAGGAACTCTGGCAAAGACTGCATTGTGCAGCCCACCAACTCTATCTGGAGTGGGCAGCCCAATATCGGCGCACCAGCGAACGCTGGCGTACAGAAGCCGACTTTCATCAGAATGAGTTGGCAAAAAAAGGATTCTCACTTGAAGACTGTTCATATATATAAGCTTTCCCAAGAAATAAGCTAATGGCGAGAATGAGATAAGGAGTGAGATCATGAACAGCAAAACATCAAACGCTGAAGATACAACACTTTTGCCTTCAACCAGTGCGTTAACAACGACAGAACTGGTCGGGCGCGGAGGGCTATTGCAAGACATAGAAGGGGCCATCGGCAATATTGATACAACGCACGTCTTCTATATCGAAGGCCCGGGAGGTATTGGTAAAACCCGTTTGGTCAAACACTTCAAGGATAATTACCCAAAATTATTCATACCTAAACGGGTTTTGGTCAGGTTGGTCGATTTACACGATATCTTCACCAATACCGTTGAGGGTTTGATTAGTCGCATTCAAAAAGAGTTGGCCGAGGACAACGGCGAAGCCGATGACGACTGCTTTAAAGCTTATTTGAAAGAGCGTTTGGCTCTGGATCAAGCCCGGATGACCGGCCAAAAATCTATCGACCTCATCAAGCAGCGTGATAAAATGATAACCGCATTTTTTAGTGGTTTACGAAAACTGGCCAATTACTATCGGCTTGTTCTTATTTTTGATACCACCGAGAAGTTGTTCTATCGCGAAAATCCGGTTATCGAAAAACTGGGGCTAACTGAAGAGCGGCCGGAAGTTTTGTCCTGGCTGGTCAATGACTTTTTCGAGCAAATGCCCGATATGGTGGTGCTGCTGGCCGGTAGACCCAGTCTGGATGTCAAGAAACAGTCGATTAAGTCTACATTTACAGATACCTTTGCCCGGTTGCCTCAAATCAAATACCGCTATATCTCGCTTCAGGGCTTGACCGAAGCCGAGGCTTTAAACTACTTTGAAGCAGTTATTCGCACCGCTGAACAAACCGGCGACCCAAAAGATCGCGGTATCGCCGAGGCAGTTCAAGCTTTACCCGAAACGTTCCGCCGGATAGCCTTTCACAGCTTGCGCGATGAGGGCACCCCCCCCCGTATTCGGCCTATTCTGTTGGCCGTCGTCATCGACCACCTCTGTACTGCCGGCCGGCCGCTGGAACTACTAACCCAATCAACCGTTGAAGAAGCCCAACAGCTAACCCGACGGCAGCGGGAGGAAATAAAAAAAGAGTTGGGACTGGCGCTTATTAATACGCTGCGCAATAACGCCCAGCCGGCCGACCGGGTTCTCATCACGTTAAGCGCGCTGCGTTTAGGGGCTGACGCCACCCTGCTCGCCAAGATCATCGACGATAATGACCCGTCCCATCACGCTGCGCTAGACTCGGCCATTATTGAAATCCAGAAGTTGTCCTTTGTTAAAACTCTCAGCAACAACCGTATCGTTCTACATGATGAAATGTACACATTGTTGCAGCCCTACCAGGAGGAGGCCGGTTATTCCGACCGGCAACGGGATCGCATTTTGGCTGCTATGGAGAGCCACTACAAAGAACAGATCGAAAAAATTCGCGCGAAAATCTACGAGTTAACGACATCGCTGGCAGCCAAAACGGCTGAGGAGATTGATGAACTAGTCGGTGAAGAGGTTATCAAGACCAGAGGTCAACTGCAAGCCGCCATCTTGGAAGATTTGCATTATCGCCTTCGCCGTGATGCCCAAGCTGGATTTCAGGCGTTTTATCGCTATGGGGATGAAGCCGTTATCGAGGGCGATGACATTCTTGACATACAGTTACAAGCTGAAGTGTTTGGATTCTTAAGTGAACGCGATCCGGAGGGGCAAAAACAGGAAATCGACGGCTTACATCGGGCTGATGTAGAGGCTGACGCCGCCATACGCCTAGTAAAATTGTTTTGGAGAGAAGATAAGAAACGGCAAGCACTTGAACTGATCTACAAATTGCGAACGACCCATCGAGATTTGATTGAAGCCGGAGGTGAACTAGCTCCGGCAGAGTTAGACTCATGGGATGGTTACATGGAAGGTTATGAAGCCCGGTACACCCGCGCTCAAGGCTTATTGCAGCAAGCGATTGCGAGTCTAGGTAAAATTTCAACCCATTCAATCCGCTCGGCGGCCATCTTGGCTCGGGCTAATAACAATCTAGGATACATCTACCGGATTCAGGGGCTAACTCACGAGGCCATTCAGGCCTACCGGCAAGCCTTACACTACTGGCGGGCGGCTCGCTTTCGCATCGGCCAAGCGGATACCCTCAATAACTTATCGTTTGCGCTGGCGTTGATTGGCGATTTTGAGGCGGCCAACCGTCACGGGCTTGACGCCTTGGCGCTACGGTCGGAGTACGGGCCTCGCATTCCGGTTGGGTTGAGTCTTAGCACCCTGGCTCAGATAGACATTAAGCGCGACAATCTCGACCGGGCCTTACGTCGGTCGCAACTGGCTCACGCCTTGTTTAGCACCCTCAACTACGCCCGCGGCATTGGTTTAGCGCTAACGGGGCTGGCCGAAACCAAACGCCGTCTCAGCCGGACTATGACTAACCGGCAGCGTGGGCAGTCGGCCCAACTTTTAGCCGAAGCTAATGATCATGCCAAGGAAGCGGCCCGCATCTTTGAAGACCTCATGGAACCAGACCCTTGGATCCAAGCTTTGATAGAACTGGGCTGCGCCGACCGGGATTGGGCTTTGCGGCGCTGCCGGGAGGAGACGATGCTGGCCAAAGAGGAAGAGGCCACCGGCCAAATCTACAGCGTTGATGATCTGGTTAAGAAAAGCGAGCAAACGTTCAAAAAGGCGATTGAAGTATCTGAAGGCATCCTCGACTTAAATGCCGATGCACTGTACAACCTGGCTGTGTTACATTATCTCAAGGCCTTTCACTTAAATCTCATTTCCCCTGAAAACGCGCTGCTTTATTTGGAGGAAACGCTGTATCCTCAAATTGAGGCCATTATTTTAGAGCATTTTCGCCAGCAAGTAGGCGTTGATAGGGGTAACGTGACCTTACTTCTCAAGAGTGAGGATCGGAATATCTTTTTGATGTACCTGGGGCGACTGGAGATGCTTAGAGGCCGGATCGCAACCCAGTTGTTCAATCAAAGTGAGAACCAGGATACGGCCCAACTCCAAGCCGCCGCCCGCCACTATACTCTGGCCTTGGCCTATCACAGCCACTACAGCGAGAAGGACTTCCGCGAAATGCGGGTGGCTCGCGAAAAAATCTATGAAAGTTTCAGCAAATTGACGACCAACCAATTAACCGTTGTTTACGATGCGGTCGCCGCTGCAGAGCAGCAATACGATCTAGGCCGATCCCAGATGAGCAAATTTTTAGAAAACAATCTCGGTTTCATCACGCCCATCTCAATCGAGTCTTATTAGCCGGACTGAACGCAGTTCTAAAGGTGACAGTCACTTGGTACGCTAAAATCGACCTATTTGAGCTATTCAGGTGCTGATTGATCACCAATAAGTGACTGTCACCTGGGTTTTCCCGATCAATTCACCGGAGGCACTGGGTCCATGCGATGGGGAAACTGTTTTAACCACGCATTACACAAATGTACACGAATACAATAATAAAATTGGTGAAAATTCGTGGTTGATTTTATCCATTCGTACGCAATCCCATCTTGCGGAACCAGTGCCTCACCCGGATAGGGAGAGTTGAAGGATTAAGGTTATCAAATCTGTTCAATCCTGCATGTCCTTAACTACACCGCTCTAAGGCCTAAGCATTCAGGCCGTCGCCTCTTTAAGTTCCCCGCGAGGCGTTATCACCCTTTTATCATCAATTTGTTAGTCAATTGCCAAACGACTGCCAGAGTCTTCAATGGTTGACGTGCTATAATACAAGTAATTTTTCGTACCATGCCCATAATCAGTTGAGTGCAGCGGTCTAAACTGGCCGAGCCTGTCGAGACTGTATCAAAGGGTGCAGAGTGTCTGTTAATTATCTTGTAGTTATTTTATCTAACTCAGCCACACTACTAACAACCTCGACTTATCAATCATTATGAATTTTCCCGAATCCAACAGTTAATCTCATAAATTTTTCGACGACTCTTAAAATTCGGAGCCAATTCGAGGTTGTTTCACAATGTTTGGAGCCAAGCGATGGCACTATAAAGTTAATACTCCCAAGGCTCATTTCAACCGCATCCTTTAAGTAGATTAATACAAGGAGTATGACGATGAAAGATAGTACTGAGGCAAAGATATTCTGGTCAGCCCCAACAGATCAAAGGGTAGAAGACTGCGCTTGCTCAACAGCCAGTTTACTGCCGGCCGCCAAGGTAAGAAAAGGAGCGCCCCTTTGGGAACGACCACCCAACCTTTACCTGGAGGCGCTGCCGGAAGATCACACTTTGGTCTTTAATCCGTTTGGAACGGCCGGAGTGGTGGTGCTCAACGCGGCAGCATTAGCTGAACTCGAGGCCTTTAGGGTCGCTCAACCAATACAGAGCGATACGGCCCAACAGCTAGCCGCTTTAGGACTGCTCCAACCGCAGGGTGCCGTTCAGGGGCCGCCCCAGGTTAAACCGGAGCGATTAACCGCATGGCTTCATGTGACAAATGCCTGTAACTTACGTTGTACCTACTGCTATGTCAATAAAACCGACGAAGCGATGGATGAAGCAACCGGCCGGGCCGCCATCGACGCGATTTTTCGCTCAGCGCGATTGCACCGCTTCAAGGGGATTGAGCTTAAGTACGCGGGCGGTGAAGCAACCCTCAATTTTGAGTTGGTTCGCTCCCTACACCGCTATGCCAAATCTTTGGCTTTGGAATATGGCTTCGATTTTCAAGATATGGTCTTGAGCAACGGCGTGGCTCTCAGTAACGCTATGCTCGATTTCATCCGAGACAACGGCATCAAACTGATGATCTCGTTGGACGGCATCGGCGCAACCCATGACGCCCAGCGAGTCTTTCTCAACGGTAAAGGCAGTTTCAAACTCGTGGCCTGGAGCATCGATCGCGCCTTGTCTCGGGGTGTCCGTCCGCATCTGTCGATTACGGTCACCGGCAACAGCGTCGATGGCATCGCCCAGGCGGTAACCTTCGCACTGGATCGCGATCTGCCGTTTAACCTTAACTTTTATCGCGAAAACGACTACGCCAAAAGCCAAGCCGACCTGCAAGCCGAGGATGAGCATCTCATCGCCGCCATGAAAGCGGCCTTCAAAGTCATCGAGGAGCGACTACCGCAGCGAAGTCTCATCAGTGCCCTGGTTGATCGCTCTAATTTTGGCGGCAGCCATACCCGCACCTGTGGGGCCGGACATAACTACATGGTTGTTGATCATAAAGGGAGTATGACGCGCTGCCAGATGGAAATTGAAAAGCCGGTTACGACGATCCATGCGGTAGATCCGTTGTTGGAACTACAAACCGTATCGAGTGGCTTCCAAAATTTTTCCGTCGATGACAAGGAAGGCTGCCGAACTTGTGAATGGCGTTACTGGTGTACCGGCGGCTGCCCATTGTTAACTCAGCGAGTCACCGGGCGCAGCGATGTAAAATCGCCCTATTGCAATGTTTACAAAGCTTTATACCCCGATCTGCTACGTTTGGAAGGGCTGCGGTTGGTAAAGTGGCAGGAGGAAGCAGTCTGAGTCTTTGAACGCTGACAATTTTCTGAAACAAAGTGGGGTCAAAGTGCATTAGACAACCCCACTTTTTTATTAGGTGAGATAATGGTGAGACAATAACAAGATTTTTGCAAGGCTACCGAGACTTCGAAAAGGTTAGAGTCCGCTATACTGTTTTTAAGGTCGCAGTTCAAACA
This sequence comes from Anaerolineae bacterium, assembly GCA_020433805.1. GTDB lineage: Bacteria > Chloroflexota > Anaerolineae > 4572-78 > J111 > JAGRBY01. Next base: position 7,113 of record JAGRBZ010000069.1, on the reverse strand, counting down.
GTATTGACTTTAGTGTAATGAAAGGAAGATGAATCATGAGCACACTCGCCCTATCCTATAATATACCCTCCCAACCGACTTGCCGTCCACCCAAATCTTCAAGAGGGGGGGCATCACTACTGGGAAGCAGTCTACCCCGGCTATCCAGCCTATCCTTGAAAGAACTAAAATCGGTGATCGATGAATTCGATGACGACCAACTCGAAATGAATCTATCTGCTTTCTTTACGCCTAAAATCGATGTTCGACTTGATTTTGAAAATTTGTACATCGGACTAAAAAGAATGGGCTGGACCCCAGATACCAAAATTTTAAGCAAATCTATAAAACATGCACTCAGTGATTTGGGTGAGATCAGCAATATTACAGCGTATGCCGATTGGTGTCTGCTCGATCCGAAGAATGGAAAAGATATTCAAAGAGAACTTGCACTTAACGACATCGACCCCCGCTATCAGGTGAGTATTCGCAGCAAAAACTCGGCCGACATGAAGATTGCCGGTGATATCCGCAGCCTGTTGGAACGCGATAGACTGGAGCTAGATACCGTAAATGTCCTTGTACTCGGAACCGGTGATCGGGATTTTCGGCCTGTAGTCAGAGATGCTCGAAAGAGAGGGAAACTTGTTATTGTTCTCACCTTAAGAAACAGCCTCAGTCGTATGCTGCGCAATGTAGCCGACGAAGTTCGCTACATAGATGATTATCTCGATCTACCCAAACTGCGTCGTATGCAACACAAATAAACCTGCAAAATAATGTCGCCAAAAGAATAGCCGTATTCAACACTTTACACAACTAAATATCCAAATGTCACAAAAACCTTGGAGGGGGTTAACCTAACAACCATAACGAGGCTGTGTTTCGATTATCGTACACGGCTAACAGCTAGTAAAGGGACTGAAAGATGACATTCTTAAATCAAAGAGAACGCATTATTGTAAAAAGCGGCTTTAACGTCGACAGATACACAATTAAAGGCCCAGGCCGGATTTTTCTTAAACCCGGTCAGAAAATTGTGGCAAAGTTCCATATCGGCCCTCGTCGAGAAAGTTTTGAAATAAAAAATGTAAGAACGTTTGAAGATGTGCCGGTAAACTTCTCGCTCGATGTGTCATACAATGTCAGCCCGGAGTTAATACGAGATGGCCTTCTCATCAGCATACAGAACCTCAATCAAGGAATTTGGGAGACAATTTTGCAGCGAACAACCCAGCATATTCTCCTTAAACTCGTCGCAAATCAATCGTGGCGCGGACTGCATCAACCCCATGTCCAACAGCAGATTGAGCGGCGACTAACCCTAACCTTAGCCGACCAACTCCATCCCGTTGCTTTGAACATCAATTTTGCAAAAATTCTGAACACCACATTACCGGATGAACTACAAACCGCCGTCATTCGAGAGCAGAAACAAAAACTAGAAATACAAAGCAGAGCTAAAAACCTTGCTACTTATTTTGATGTCGTGGGGGGCGATCCGGAAAAGCTATCCTGGATTTACGCGATGGAAGAATTGGATATGTTGCGCCATAAAGAGCAACTTCCTCAATTCTGGTCAGGAGTATCAATGCGATTATTACCCCATCTATTTAATGCTCCTCAAGCAAAGACACCAAAAATCATATCTTTCCCGACACCATCACAAGAAACGAAAACAGAGAGCCAGAATTCATAGCTAACCCCCGGTGAACTGGTCACCGACAAAGCCAAATCTCTACCCTTTATCGAGCAAATCAAGAGCATAAGATTTGCTCGATTTTTTTGCATTACAGCAAGTCTCAGTATGATCAGACTCAAGAAGAGACTTACTATTGGCCTTACCTCCACATTGACACACCATAGCCTCTTCTTTACAATACTCCTCTTAAGGAGTTGTAATCCGTAGATGAATTTATTTGGCACGAATCGCAAAATGACAACCGTGCGTCCTATAAAAGCAACCCATATCGGCGATATTTTACATCTGATCGAAACGGCGTGGCGTATCTATTTGCGCCTATCGCCGGCTGAACTGCGAACCCGCCTCACTGATCTGCGCGGTTTCTTTGCCGAAGATCGGGTTGGCATGCGCGGTTTTATGATCATCGAGCCGTACCAGCCCAATACGGCACTCATTGTGGCCGCCGGTCTGCGCGATACCTGGAGCGTTCAGCCTTATCTCGATGTGCTGCTGCCGGAAATTGAACGGGCAGCGATCGAGATTCAAGCCACGGCCATTATGCATGTAGGCAGTTTTTCATGGTTGATAGAGGGATTGCGCCAGCGCGGGTTTGAAACCCAGGATTGGATTGTTATATACGAGCGAGTTGGGGAGACCCCTCCCCCTGAACCTGAGCAAACGCCGGCCCATATTCGCACGGCCCATACCCGTGATTTAGAAGCGCTAACCCAGCTTGATAACCGCACCTTTGATTATATTTGGCATATGTCCACCCGGCATCTCCGTGAAGCGCTAGCCAACGCCGTTTCGTTTGCCGTGGCCGTAGTCGATAACGCAATCGTGGGCTATGCGTGGTCCGATATGTATAACCAGCACGCCCATCTCACCCGGCTGGCTGTCCACCCCGACTTTCAAGGGCAGGGCATCGGACGGCAGTTGGTTCATCGCGCTCTTGTCGATGCGCTGGCCGCCGGGGCCAATTTGATGACGCTGAACACACCGGAACACAACCAGCGATCTCAGGCGCTTTACCAACGCTTTGGCTTTGTAACTACGGGGGAAAGACTGCCGGTGCTGAAGAAAGAATTAACGTAAAGCGTAGGACGTAGAACGTGGGATGTGCTTGGTAAGTATGCGTCCCGCGTTCTACGTTCTACGCGATCTACTCCACCACAATCTCTTTCAGTTCGACCCGCCCAATTTCCGCCGCGTTTTGAGCCGGATCATACCAAATTATAAGGGGCCGATACCGTCCCGGCGGTGTATCCGGGGCTAACGACAGATCATAGACATCGGTAATAATTTCGCCGGATCGCCATTGATTAGTAGGATAGGCAAAATGAACCGGCACAGCATCCTCGACGGCGACAACTTCCCCTTCTTCGTTAAGCAAACGTGCCGAGACCTTTAAATCGGCGGTGATCGGGGCATCGACGCGCCAGGCCAGCGTCAATCGAACCGGAGCCGGGCCTGATCCCGTGTGCGGCTTGCGTGCGATGTCGTAGCCCAGCAAGGTAATCTCTGGAGTAATACCCTCGTTGACGGAATGGGGTAGTTCTGGAGGAAGAGTCATCGGCTCCGGGTCGATGCGGATGAGCGGGCCGACGGCGCTGAGCGAATAGCGGTCGGCCAGGTCGGTCAGTTCCCGCGTTAAGTAAACCGATTTTCCTGCATCGATCAGGTGCTCGACGGCGGCTAGCCGGTCGGCTTCCACATCAGCAACCACGGTTTCGATGTCCGGGCGTTGATTTTCCGTTTGTTGAAAATAACGGATCAGCGTCATCTCCCCCAAAATTCCCACAATGACCGGTTGGTCGGCCAGCGGTTGGCGAAGCGTGTCGATGCCATAATCATGAACCGCCCAACTGTACTGCTGCTTGAGTGCAGGATACGTTACGCGAATGAGTTGCGCCAGCACCAGTCCAAAAATAGCCAGCAGTAGCACTACAATTCCCCTGCGCCAGGTCGGGTTGCGCAGCCGGGCCATCGTATCGAGCATAAATGCAGCCCCAATACCGCTCCACAATGCCCACACCAAAAAAACCGGGATAAAAAAAACCTCGATATCAGCCACATTATAAAAAATGTTGAAGGTCAAATAGGTAAGAAATGCCACACCGGATAAAGCCAAAAGCGAACGCGGGCCGCGCCGCACCAGATAGAGCAAGCCGATGAGGCCCGGCACAAGGGTATAAAACTGATCGGATAAAAGCCGACCGTAAAAAGCCAAATCTCGCTCTTGATTAAACGGATTGCTGAAGATAAAGGTGCCGTACCCGCTGGCCGTTACTTGCTGCCAAAAACCGGCCCAACTGTTTCGATACGTGCCGTCCAGCGACCCAACCTCGCCGCGCAGTGGTAAATAAAGGTAGATGAACAAAGGCAGCAATCCGAACAAGAGAGCGATAAAAATCGTTTTTGGATGAAAAAGCGTGGTCCCGTAAATCAGCAGGAGATAAATAGTTACAGCGGGCAGAAGCAGAACTGTCGTTCGGTGGTGGGTCAAGGATAATCCAAAGAGGAAAGCCAACCAATAAATCGGCTGTCTAGAATCGCGCTGAGCAGAAACGGCGACCAATAAAATGGATATGACAAACAGCGCGTTGAGGGTATAGACCTCGGCGATGGTAGCCTGCTGCCAAAAAACAAAGCCCACGGCAAATAACAGCGCCCCCACCAAGCTACCGATATAAGACGGCCAAACGACCGATCCCACGGGCTTGAGGCCCGATGGCGGTCGATCCGGTGTGCTGTTCACCGGCTCCGACGGCTGCCCTGACTTCATCGACGAAGGCAAGACGCGCCAGATGAAGACAAACAACAGCGCCACTGCCATCGCACCAAAAACGGCGCTCATCAGGTTAACCCGATACGCAATGTTGCCTACCGGAATAAAGGTAAACAGTTTGCCCAACAGCGTATAGAGCGGGTAGCCCGTGGGGTGAGCAATACCCAGTTGGTAGGTGACCAGTTGAAATTCCAGGCTGTCATCAAACAAGGTGACAACAGAAGGAGCCAGCGTGCTGAGGTAGAGAAGCAAACAGACAATAAAGACCCCTCCGGCTAACAACCAAACGAGTCGACTTGAGGTGGGGTGGTTGTTCATGCTAACTGGGTGGGCCGATGGTGATTTCAACGCGACCGGTCATGCCGGGCCGAATGTCGAAACCGCCGCCGTCGAAATCGAAATAAACGGTGAAAAGAGCCGTGTCGCCATCTTTTTCGGTCGATTCAAACTCAATGCGTTGGATAACACCGGTAAAGGAAGCGTTTGGGTAGGGTTTCAGGTATAGCGTAGCCTCATCACCAACCGAGATATCGCCTAGATTGCGCTCGCTGAAGTTGTTGGTGGCAAAACGGAGCGGCTCGACTTTGGTTAGGGTGATTGAGGCGTTATTGATCGACACCCCCGGCGCGCCGTCTAAATCGGTCACGATGCCGTCCCAAGGGGCGCGAAGCAGGGACTTGGCCAGATTCGACCTGGCCTCTTCCACCTGTATTTTGGCTTCTTTCAGCCGGGCTGCATTCACCGATTCCGCTTCGGGGCGCAAGCCGCTTAAAAGTTTCTCCAACGCATTCTGCGCCTGAACAACTTTTGACTGGGCGGCTGAGATTTGGGATTCGTCCGCCGGTTGCGTCGCTTCTTCGTAAACCGCCTGGGCACGCTCATAATTCAAGGTCGCGGTTTGTAAATCGGCGGATTGAGGACTCATGCCCACACCTTGCGCAAAGGCAACCTTGTCATAAGCCTCCTGTGCCTGGCGAAGTTCGACTTCACGCAGGCGCAGATCGGCAGCCGCCTGGTCGATGGCCTCGGGGGAAGGGAGATCGCGCAGTCGCTGCAGATCGGACTGGGCAGCCTCCAGGTTACTGCGGGCCTCGGAGATGTCGCCGGCCAGTGCCGGAGCGGCTTCGTTGGCAATTTGGGCTTCGGTTAGCTCCAGAGAAGCCTCAGCTTTGGCCAGAGCGGTTTGCAGATCACCGTCATCCACTTTCGCCAACAAATCGCCCTGTTGTACGGGCTGGCCGGGGACAACGTATACCTCTTCAATAGTGCCACTCAGCCCCGAAGGAAAGCTCATTTTTTGAGGCGGTAACGATAAAACGACCTCGCCATCGGCGGTGACGGTGGTTTGGAACGTTTGAACCGGCGTCGGCAGCGGCGTCGGTGTGGCAGTAGCGGTCGGTGTAGCGCCTCCAAAGGCAAACTGCCCGACATCGGTTGTGCAGGCCGACAAGAAAACTATCAGCATCGCCACGGAAAAGAAAGTTATGTATTTCTTCATACTTATGGAATAACTCTTCAATTGTTATATCAGTTAGGCACAGAATATAACCGTGCGGTTAATAGTTTACCCAGGAAATGTCGATTGCCCAATCGACCGGTTCTATTCAAAAATGGCGCAAAGTAATGCAACTTTTTACATTGAAAGACGTAATGCATGATGAGAATTCTCTGAAATTTGTATTGACAACCAAATAATTACAAGCTATAATGTAATTAACTTACACGTAATTAACTATCTAACAGATATTTTTAAGGAGATAACAATGTCTGACACTGTAAAAACCAACGGAATTGAAGAAAACGACTTTGTAGAAGGTCAAGTTATCGATGAAACGATGGTCGGCGCTGAACCCGAAACTGAAACCACAGAAGAAGATGTGTACAGCAGCGCCAAAGATACTGCCAATAGCGCTAAAGATACCGTCGGCGCTGCCGGAAAAACCATCAACGAAGCGATAAAGCAAGTGGAAAAGCAGTTTGAGTCCTTCGGCAAAAAATTAGGCAGTGCGCTGCAAGATCGCGCTAACGTGGTTATGGTTCGGGTAAATGACGATAGCCTGGCTTATCTTGATATGCTGGTCGATGCTGATGTTACCAAGAGCCGCTCCGAGAGCGCCGCGTTTCTTATTAACGAAGGTATCAAAAGCAACGAAGCGCTCTTCAACCGCATTCGCGAAATCACCGATCAAATTTCAGCGCTTCGCTCACAACTGCGCACGGCTGTAAGTTCCGAAGATTTCGAAGCATAAGAATCGCCTCTTATTCAACTGGCTAGAAATCTAAGCCTGTAGTTACTCAACGACCTCTACAAGAATTTCTTCCGATTTGAACCCATGAAAAAAGCGGATGATCGTTATGATCGTCCGCTTTTTTATTGCCTTACGTAGTTCAAAAAATTTTTAACCACGAATTACCCAAATTTCACTTATTGTTTTAATTCGTGCAATCTGTGTAATTTGTGGTTGATTTTTAGACAAGCGTCTTATGGATAATAGAAATACTCCATTTGGGAGCGCTCCCAAACACCAAAATTCAATTATTCGACCGGCAAGTAATTGAATTCGACCAAGACAAACTGCCCCGGCTCAAGACTAACGCGGTATTCCGTAAGATCAACAACATCGATGATGTATTCGCCCTGAGCCAGGCCGCCGAACTCTAC
>JAGRBZ010000697.1 GCA_020433805.1 Anaerolineae bacterium | reverse complement strand
GATATTGCCGGTCTTATCGGCGCAACCCGCGAGCGTGTTAACCAGGTTATGGTAACCTACAAACGCGAAAATATAATCTCGGTTGACAGAAAATATCGGGTTATCATTCACAATAAAGATGCGCTGTCCGAGCGGTGTTCTTAAATGAAGTCCATAGGGTGGAAACTATGGCAAAACCTATTACAATTTTTCTCGTTGATCAACACGCCCTATCAAGGTCAGGGTTGCAAAAAGTTTTGACTGAAGAAAGCGATTTCGAAATTGTCGGTGCCACGGGACAACCAGATGAGGTTCTGGATTGCGTTAAAACGCTCACTCCCGACGTTCTTCTAATCGATGCTACACTTCCCCAGGTTGACGTGCTTATCCGGCATCTAATCGCATATAAACCGGCTCTCAAAATTCTTGCTTTAGCCCTAGACTGCGATGTTCAGCAGGCGATTTCGCTACTGAGTACAGGAGCAACCGGTTATCTGTGTAAGCAGATCGCACCTCCCAATTTAATCCATGCTATGCGCCAGGTTCATCGCGGTGAAACAGTACTCAGTCCCAGAGCGGCCCGAGGCGTTGTCGATCAGCTCATGCAATCCGGCAGTGGGTCGCCTAATAACGAACTACATGATCTTTTAACCGAACGTGAAATTGAGGTGCTACAATTGCTATGCCAGGGCTTACCCGACAAAGAAATCGGTCAAAAGCTCAATATTAGCCCACGCACGGTTAATGGGCATCTAAGCCACATTTACGCTAAATTAGATGTCCATTCACGCACAGAAACCATGATATTGGCTTTAGAAAAAGGCTGGGTAAGTTTGGAATAGGTTATTTTACTAAGTTGAGCCATAGAGAACAGGTATTTTTACCTGCTAAAAGATAGGTAAAATCACGCTTGGGCCAAGGTCTCAAGCGTGTTATAGTTTAAAGAGAGAGAAAAGATTTTGTTTTTTTTGAGACAATAGGAGGTCAACCATGTATTGGGTTACAGGTATTTTAGGCTTAATTCTGGTACTTACGCCATTTGCAATGGGCTTCAGCAACAACTTGGCTGCGCTCTGGACAAGTATCATTTTGGGCTTGGTAGTCGCCGCTGTTTCATTTTACAAAGCCTTCAGCAAAGACCCCTCCCGCTGGGAATATAGGGTTGCTGCCGTCATGGGGCTTATAGCCATATTTGCTCCATTCCTGTTTAATTTTAGCACGGTAACGGTTGCGATGTTGACAGTAATGGTTCTGGGAGCGCTTATCGCCCTTTTAACCGGCTATCAGGGATTTTTTGCCCGCCCGCGAACGTAGGCTAAGCCACAACGTTTGCTTTGCAAAGCATAGCTTTAATACTTGAGACATAAGACCCTAACCTTCTCAGACAAACCCCTCATCTGAGAAGGTTTTTTTATTGGCCTCGAACAAGCCGAATATTCTTCACTTGAAAATCGTCCCATACGAACTCATCCTGCTGGGCGTCCGGCAAAAGGCGTACCGTGGTGATCGTTAATGCGTTATAGCCGGGGCGCAGCTGTTCAACGGGTACCAATCGCTGCACCGACAGCCAGCGGCGCGTAAAATCTTGCTGCGGCAGATCCGGTTCAAGTAAGACACCATTAATAGCGACCGTTGCCCCAATTTCATTTTGCTGCATCAGCTCTAAGGTAAGCTGCCAATCGTCCAAGCCGGGATCGGTCATATAAAATCCGCCGCTCCAGCTTAAACTTGGCTTGCGCCCGCTAAACAGGGGCCACCACGGCGGTTGTAAATCGGTATCGCCCAAATGGATAACCACATCATCGGCCAGCACCGAAATCACAGTTTGGGGGGCCGCTTGTGATGATGATGACTCCGATGGCGGGTTATAATACCGTTCAGCCGCCGCTTGCCACGCCGCCAGCGCCGGTCGCGGTTCGCCCCGTTCATCGAGCAAGCTGTAGCCGCCAAACGGATCGTCCACGCCCGGTATCGCCATATTCCAGACCGTTATCAGCTCCACCCACGGCCAATCCTGGTGAATAAGCGTTAACGCCTCGGCCAGATAGGCCGCTTGCTGATTGAGCGTTACTTCGATGTCGGCTTGCTCCGGCGGCGGATCGATAGTCCAGCCCATCTCCGTAATCCAGACCGGTTTGTGATCGTCGTTGTTTTCAGCCATAATGTGGCGCAATTCGGCCAGTCGACCAAAGGCCGGATGCTTACTGTCGCTTTGGGGTGCGGTGGGAGCCTGGCCAAAGCTGTACGGATGTGCGCCCAGCACATCGAAGTAATCCGCAGCCCCGGCTGCATACATGTCTCTCAAAAACTGCCGATCGTCCATCGCGGTGGTGTCATTGCTGTTGGTCGGAGCTAAACCGGCTGAAATAACCAGCGCCTCGGGGTCGGCGGCTTTGACGGCCTCGTAACCAACGCGCATCAGATCCACAAAGGCCGTAGGGTCGGGCGCTTGGCCGCCCCACTCAATAGCCAGGTTGGGTTCATTCCAAATGATGTAAGCTTTGATACGACCGCGATAGCGGGTGGCGACGTGCTGCACAAAATCTTCGTAATCCTCTAATTTGTCCGGCGGCGCGTTAAGCGACAAATCGACAGCGCTGGCCCAGGCCGGATGCTGATCGAGCCGGACAATCAAATCCAAGCCGTAATATTCCGCCCCGGCCACAATCTGATCGGTCGCTTGCCAATGAAATTGGTTTTGCGTCGGCTCGATTTCGCGCCAGGCAAAGACTTGAACCATACTGTCGAAGGCAGCAGCGTCAACGCGCTTAAGAATGCCATCATCAACCTGAAGCGTATGGGCCGCCAGACGCGGCGCGGTGGGCGCGGCAGCGGAGCAGGTAGAGAGGAAGCAAAGCAGGGCGGCATAGAGCACAACCCGTCCCATCCGGCCCAAAAGACGAGAACCCAGATTTTCGCCGATAAACGCCACTAGAAAATAAAAACCCCTCAAAGGCATGTCATTTCGAGGCGTCTTCTGCCGAGAAATCCCTGAGAACGTTTCGGGCTTACAAGGTTGAACGGGATTTCTCGCTCCTTCGTCGCTCGAAATGACAGGGGAACAAAGTGTAAAAATTCGGCGTTTATCGGCCTTCATCGGTGTCCAAAACGGCGCTGTCAGCAGAGAGAATCGGTTTTTCATGGCGTTACTCCCCACCAAACGCCATTAGCGGCGGCGATAAAGAGATCGCCG
>JAGRBZ010000696.1 GCA_020433805.1 Anaerolineae bacterium | reverse complement strand
CAATACCACTGCCACCACCGGCCCGACTGCGCGATTTATCAACCCGGTAGAAGCGGTCGAACAGATGCGGCACATCTTCAGCCCGCAGGCCGATGCCGCTATCTTGGATGCTTACCTGAACTCCGTTGTGCTCCGCCGTAGCCGTAATCGTCACGCTGCCTCCGCCGGGCGTATATTGCAGGGCATTGCCCACCAGATTCAACAAAATCTGCCCCATCCGGTCTTCATCGGCTAAAACTTCCGGCAGATCAGACGCCGACTCTACGTGCAGTGCCACCTCTTTTTCCTGAAATTGCGGTCGCAGCCGGGCCACGGTTTGTTCGATGAGGGCCGCTATCGACAGCGGTCGGCGATCCAGTTCGATGACGCCCGCTTCAACCCGGCTCAGTTCCTGCAAATCGGTTACCAGCCGCTGCAGGCGGTCGGCTTCGCGATAAACCAGTTGGTAGGTTTCCGGCTCGGGCGGCACAACCCCGTCGATCAGCCCTTCCATGTAGCCTTTGATGTTGGTCAGCGGGGTGCGCAGTTCGTGGGCCACATTGCCGATGAGTTGGCGGCGCATCGTCTCGATCTGTTCGAGCGCGTCGGCCATTTGATTAAAGCTATGGGCCAACTGTCCCAGTTCGTCGCGGCTGGTTTCGGCCACGCGCTCATCGTAATGGCCACCGGCAATGCGGCGACTGGCCTGCATCATCTGCCGGATCGGGTTGACGACTCGCCGCGAAACAAAAATGCTGACAATGACCGCGCTTGTGGCGGCCAGTCCGGCGGCCCACAGCAGCGCCTCGGTGACGGCCGTGCGAAAGCTGACAAACAGATCATCCGCCGCCATTTCATGCATACCCATCTGGCTGCCGGACATCATCATTTGCTGCATCCCAAGCAGATGGCGATTGAAGGCCGTCGGCACCGCCGACTCGGCCACCAGTGCCAGGGTAACGCCGCCCACCAAAATTACAATCAGGTAAGATAGAAACAGCTTCCAGCCCAGGCTGCTGTTCACCCGGTCGAGCCAGCGCATTAGACTTGCCCCTCAAAGCGATAGCCCACGCCTCGAACCGTAACAATAATATCCGGTTGCGCCGGGTTAGTTTCGATCTTTTTACGGATATGCCCCAGATGGACATCGACCACCCGCGCTTCGCCGTAAAAGTCGTGGCCCCACACCCGCTGCAAAAGCTGATCTCGGCTTAGGACGCGACCGGGATGTTCGGCCAGCGCCAGCAGCAGATCAAACTCGATGGCCGTTAACTCCACCGGCTGATCATCTTTCCAGACCTGTCGGCCGTCGGGGTCGATGCGCAGCCGGTTGAAGGTGAGGATACGGCTTTCGGGCATGCTGCTCGATTGGCCGTAGCGGCGTAAGGCGGCCTTGATACGCGCCACCAGCTCACGCGGGCTAAAGGGCTTGGTCAGATAATCATCCGCGCCCACCGACAGGCCAACGATTTTGTCGGTCTCTTCGGTTTTGGCCGTGAGCATAATCACGTACACGTCGGACTCGCGCCGGAGTTGGGTCAGCAGTTGAATGCCGTCCAGACCGGGTAACATAATATCAAGCACGATCAGATCGGGCCTGACGGTGCGCGCGGCTTTCAAGCCGGTCGGGCCATTGGTAGCCGTGTGAACCTCGTAGCCTTCGGGCTGCAAGTAGGCCGATACCAGGTTGATAATGCTTTGTTCGTCATCGATGATTAAAATTTTTGGAGCTGTCACGATGGTTGCGCTTTGGGGTAATTGGTAATTGGTAACTGCTCAGGCATGTCATTTCGAGGCGTTTTTTGCCGAGAAATCCCCTAAATGGTCGGTACCAACCGTGATCTGAGGGATTTCTCTCTCCTTCGTCGTTCGAAATGACATGATGGCTGAGTAGTTACGGTAATTGGTAAATTTTCTACCCTACACAAGTCAGGTGAACTTGAGAGGAGGCAGGACAAAATGAAAGGGAAGTTTCAGATCGATGAGAACGGTTGCGCCTAACTTGATCTGACGCTTGAACCAGCGCCAGCCGGTTTTGAAGATGCTGAGAGTACGGCGATGGGAGCGGTCAACGCAGTCAGCTAGGCCATCAGCGATGACCTGAGCGCCCAAACAGAGCATCCATAGATAAGCCAGAGCGACAGCCAGAAACAAGCGGCTCAGGCGGTCAGGCTGGCGTAAACGGGAAGTATTGAGCCGAAATCCGCCCTCTTTGCAGTCGCCAAACAACGGTTCAGTCCAGAAGCGGCGTTGATAAGTTGACCGAGGCGAATAGCCAGCAGGCAAGCGGACCATAGCGGTGCTTGGTGGTGAATTCAACCTGGTCAAGGTAGTGCTCTGGGCAGTCAGGTTCAGGCACCAAGTCAGCCAGCGGAAAGCCATCAGCTTGACCCACGGGATAGACATACAGTGTCGGCGAAGTGCGGCAGACATAGTACCACCCTTGTTCAGTCAGGTATTGCTGGAGCTTGATGCCATCAAACTCGCTGTCGCCCAAGAAAATGACGGGCCGGTCAGGCTGGAAGTGTCGCCCCAGTTGTTTGAGCAACTCGACTTGCGCCTGTTCGGTGGTGTGGCCTTTGGCCCCAGCTTCGACCTGCCAGATCAGGGGCACACTGCGATGCTGATAGGCCAGGCTCAACACCAAAGCTCGATGGCCTTGGCCGATCTCAGTCGTATCCATAAGCAAGTAATAGGCAGCCATGTCAAGCTGGGCCAAGAACTGTTCGAGCAGCGGCCAGTATATGGTAGCCCAGGTGACCGCTTCATTCTTATAGAAACGGCGTAACATTTGCACAATGCTTTGGTCTTGGATATCCCGGATTATGTTCGCCGCCAAGTCTTGGCTTTGTAGACTGCGACTGAGTGGGATGGCTATCACCAAATCGGCCAAAACCGCCACCCGGCGCGGGTCTGTTTTGATTAACTGACTTAATTGCTGATATACGCTTTGTCGTTCTGTCAGCCGAACTGTCATTTTGTCCTCCCCATAGTGTGGTCTTTATTTAAATTATACCTCACCGGGGTAGTCTTTGTTAGATTTTTACAATTTAGAACCAAAGTTCTGTAGGGTAGAAAAATTGGTAAATAGTCATTGGGTATTCAACCCCTGTTTACCAATTATGGTTAGTGTCATTAGTTTTTCGCCACAACGATTCATAAAACGTAGTGCGTAGTGCGTAGTACGTAAAAAAGCA
>JAGRBZ010000695.1 GCA_020433805.1 Anaerolineae bacterium | reverse complement strand
GAACATGCCGAGGATTGGGGCTTTCAAATTCGCCAGTCGAGCCAAAGCATTCTTATGCCGCGCTCAACCCCAGAGCGGCTGACCATGCTGAAAAAGTATATCGCCAAAGAAGAAAGCCGCCCCGCCGCCGAGCGCTTCACCACCCCCAACCTGGAAACCGTAAAAAAGTTATACACTGACCTCACCACCCAACGCACCGCCCGCCGCAGCAGCCGTAACCGGCGCAAAGCCAGCCGCGCCGCCCGCGACGAAGCCTTCGCCAAACTGGTCAACTGGCTGCGCATGGCCGCCGGTCATCTGATGCTGTGCCATTTCGATCACAAAGTATCGCTCGACATGCAGCAGTGGGGCTACATTATTGTAGAGCGCCAGAACGGGCGGAATGGCCGGGGCGAGGAGCAAGTCGTTGAAGAGGTAGAGCCGGCGGCCAAGGCCAACAATATTGGTTCGACTGACGGCGGAGTGGAAACGAGCGCTAACAATGAAGATGAAGGTGAAACGAGCGAGATTTAATGGACAGAATTAACAAGATTTTCAGGATAGATAGTATTACCGCAGAGAAATGAGCAAAAATCTATGAGTTTTCGTGGCGAAGTTCTTGTTGCTATACTGAATAATCGGCTAGACTTCAATCTGGCCTATGAACAGCATTGGTATCGCATTCCCGTTAGGAGCGTAGAAAGACTGCTAAAACATCGCTGGCCACCGCAATGGCTAGCTTTTTATCAAACAAAAGTGTTTGGTCAGAAGGCGCACGCTATCCATTATTTTACCAAAGTCATCGACATTCAATCCGTATATCGGCGACAACTTTTCCCTAATCAACCTCAAGATGCAAAAAGTAAGCAGCGATACTACAAGTTAATATTGCAACCCCTGCAACAATTACCCAAACCAATTCTTAGCCATCGTCTTAGACGAATAGTATTTATTCCAACAACAGTAGAAAAGTTCTTTAATGCCGTTGAAATTAACCAGTTGTATGATGAAAGTCCTTTGGAAGATAAGCTGTGGAGAGAGTTAAAGCGGCTACAAATTCAAGCTGAACGACAAGAACTGGTTAAAGTGAATAAGCGTAACTATATGCTGGATTTCAATATCTATTGTGCTAAAGGAAATATAGATGTCGAGACGGATGGGGATACCTATCACGCCAATCCTGAAAAGTCAGTTGAAGATAATTTACGAAACAATGATCTGGAAGCGGCTGGATGGAAGGTATTACGTTTCACGACAGTGCAAATCCAAGAACAAATGGAAGAATATTGTGTTCCTAATATTGCAACCACAATAAACCGGTTGGGGGGTCTGGACGAAAATGGATTAATTCCACGTAAGATTGATTTAACTACGCCTTATGGGAGTCGTCAATTGGGGTTGTTTGATAATTTGTAAGGATTGGTCGGGATGGCTACAATAATACTGGTAAATTCAAGACCGTTCAAAAGGAAATGAACCGATGAATGAATTTTATCAAGCCAAGTTTAAAGAGTTGTTTATTGAGTTTACTCGATATGTCATCGAACAGCCTGACTTTGCTGCTCTTATTCCCCAAGATGCCCAGGTAGTATTATTAGATCAAAAAGACCCGGCCTATAGCTTGCAAGCGATTAAGTCGGCTCAACAAGCGAACCAAACCGATGATGAATCGAATCGGCCTATCGTGTACATCGAAGTTAGAGAGATGGCACCCATTCAATCTCGCTTGCGGAAGGTGGAACTCCTCGACTCGCCGCCAGAGTACGCCATTTCTTGATAGAGGCTGTATTGATGTAGGTTGTAAACAAGTAATCGAAGGTGGAGGAGCCTGTGTCACCCCAATCTTTTCACTTTATTGAAGGCATCAAAGGACCCAAAGATGAAAGCCATTGAAATGGAAACGACCATATCCCCTGACGGCAAATTACCGTCGTCCTTTCAAGAAGCATTTGGTCGAAAAGTTCGCGTTATTATCCTCTTTCAGGAAGAAGAGCCGGAAAATGTCACAACGGAAGATGGAGCGATTAGCCTGATGGAACTTGCCGGAAAGATAAAGGCATTTCAGGGCATTGACGATCCGGTAGCTTTCCAGAAAAAATTACGGGATGAGTGGGCACGTGGATGGGACGAATAGAATCCGAACGCTTCGTGATCGATACCAATATTTTTATCCTGCTGTTCAATGACCGGCTGACAGATCCCATTCCAGATGGCGAAATTGCGTATTCGATCATCACGGAGATGGAATTGCGTTCTTTTCCAACCCTCACTTTAGAAGAAGAGACTGTAATTCGTGATAAACTTGCCAATTTTACAGTTTATAGCATTGATAGTGCCGTAAAAGAAGAAGCCATTCGCTTGCGGCGAACGATAAGGCTAAAATTACCGGATGCTATCATCGCCGCCACAGCAATAGTTCACAATGCTACGCTCGTGACAAACGATAGACAACTTCATATGGTGCAGGAGTTGGATTGTCGTAAATTAGCTATGCTCCCATAATTTACCTTCCGCTGTAACGCTAACTCCCATGAACCAATCACCCTTAAACCAAATCTCAGAGCACGTTTACTGGTTGGCACCGGATGAAACGACGGATAGGCCGGTCCTCGGCGCGGTAGTCGGCCAGAAGGCCACGCTGATCGTCGATGCCGGGAACTCGCCGATGCATGCGAAGCTACTATTGGATGGATTGGCTGAGATAAGTCCGGCTCACCACCAACACTATCTGGTGCTGACCCATTGGCATTGGGATCACGTCTTTGGGACGGCGGCCTTTGCGATGCCCATCTTTGCCTACACAGAAACGCAGCGGGTGATGATCGAGATGGCCGGGCTGGATTGGAGCGACGAGGCGCTGGATCAGCGCGTGGCCGACGGCACCGAGATTGAGTTTTGCCGCGATATGCTCAAAGCCGAATGGCCCGATCGATCCAACCTGCGGCTCAAACTGCCCGACGTCACTTTTACGAACAGGTTGACGTTCGACCTGGGTGGGGTTCGCTGCCAGGTCAACCACGTCGGCGGCGACCACGCCTCCGACTCCTGTGTCGTGGTTGTGCCTGAGGATAAGGTCGTGTTTCTGAGCGACTGCTTGTATGAGGATCTGCACCACGGTCCAAACAACTACACCACCGCCAAGCTGTTTCCCCTGATTGAAACGCTCGTCGAGTACGACGCCGACTATTACCTGTGGGGTCACGACCCCGAACCGA
>JAGRBZ010000694.1 GCA_020433805.1 Anaerolineae bacterium | reverse complement strand
GGTTTCTTTCCCAGGCTTATGTCAAAATATCGTCGTAGTAATAAAGATGGCTGACAATCCTCAGGGAACAATATCGCAATGAATACCGTCTTATAACAAAATCGAACAAAAGGAACCTATTCGCCTAACCGACAGCCAACTGAATGCGTCCGGGCCTCAGTGGTCGCCTACCGGGCAACAGATCATTTTTACCGCGCACGCGCAAGGCGAGCCTGACGATATCTATACAATCAGTCCGGACGGCAGCGATTTGGAGCAGCTTACCGACACCCCCGACATCGAACGCGATCCGACCTGGTCACCAAGCAGCGCTTATATTGCTTTCAGCCGTGAAACCGATCTCTACGAATACAGCGACATCTACCGTATGAATGCCGATGGCAGCGGCGCGTTAAAACTGACCGATAGCC
Organism: Anaerolineae bacterium; assembly: GCA_020433805.1. Taxonomy (GTDB): domain Bacteria; phylum Chloroflexota; class Anaerolineae; order 4572-78; family J111; genus JAGRBY01. The sequence continues at coordinate 2,811 of JAGRBZ010000694.1, read as the reverse complement.
AAACCCATAACCTGCATCCGATTTGGTCGCCTGCTGGACAGCAGATTGCTTTTGTTGCCAACCGCAGCAAGCCCGGCTTAAATATAAATATTTATGTTTTACCGGCTGACGGTGGCCGGCTTACACAAGTAGCGGAACACGCCCTGCGGAAGCTTGGTTGACCTGGGTTCCCGAGTCTTCGCCTTCATCTTCCGTTGTCGAAATCAGCGGGAGTGTTGCTAACTTCTTAGCCGCCGAACAGCCGCGCGCCATAGAACTCACCCGGACGGTTAGCGGCGTCTCTCACGTTATTTTCGATGAAGATGCCGAAGGTACAGTCAATACCAAAATCCTCAATCAGTATGGAGACCCCCTGGGCGGACCCCCTCTACAGGAGGGCGATAGCATTAAGATCCAAGGCCGAGAAGGGGAGAACGGCGAACTTATCGCCGATGTTATTTGGCTGATGGATACAGACCTACAATGTCAACGGTAACCCTGACGGCGTAACATCATTTTGGGTACAAAACCATGTCCGTTGATGAACATATTACAGTTGTCGATTACGATCCCCGATGGCCTCAACAGTTCGATTTCGAACAAAAGCACGTGCGCCCCGTTTTCAGCCAAAAGATAGTTGATATTCAGCATTTTGGCAGTACGGCGGTTCCCAATTTGCCTGCTAAACCCATCATCGATATTCTGATTGGTGTTACATCGCTCCCACTTGATCGAGAAACGATTTTGAACTTGGCGAAGTTAGGCTACGCATATTTGGGCGAAGCCGGTGTGCCGGGCCGGCTCTATTTCCGAAAACGTCAGGGCCAGCCCTTCAATCTGGCTGTGGTTAAATGGCAAAGCGATTTATGGCGTAATAATCTCATTATGCGTGATTATTTACGGGCCAATCCCATAGCGGTGCAACGATATGGCAGGCACAAGCAAGAACTGTTTGCACAAGGCGTCGAAACGTTGATTGAATACTCGGAGCGTAAAGCTGAAATGATGGAAAAATTATTACAACAAGCTTTAGCATGGTATAAAAACGAAATAGAGAACCATTAACTTCTAAGTTGGAAGCATGTGAATTATTGAGAAAACTTGAAGTGAGAGGAGCAGGATGATGAGCGTAAAACGCTTACAAGAAGCAAATTTCGAAAAAATTTACGAAGATTTAGAATTTATTATGGACTGTTTTCAAGAAGTCCTTGAAGAGTTGGGAGAGCCGGAGCTGGCGCAGCGATTACCGTGGCGCGATGGAATGCAACCACCGGCGACTCTGCATCAACCGCGCCGGACGGCTCAGGCTTATTCAATCGCCTTCCAACTGTTGAATATGGTTGAGGAAAATGCTTCGGTTCAGCGACGCCGGATGATTGAAGCGGAGGGAAATTTGGCTGACGTATCCGGCTTGTGGCAGCAAAATCTCCATCGGCTGAAAACACAAGGCCTGACCGGCAACCAAATTGCTGAAAATTTAACATCCATCCGGGTCGAACCGGTTTTGACAGCCCACCCGACAGAAGCAAAACGGGCCACCGTGTTAGAGCATCATCGCCGCCTCTACCTGCTGCTGGTCAGACGCGAGAACCAAATGTGGACACCGTCTGAACAGGAAGAGATTCGAGATGCCGTTAAGGTTGAGTTAGAGCGCTTGTGGCGAACCGGCGAGATCTATTTGGAAAAGCCGGATGTCGCTTCGGAGCGGCGCAATATTATTTACTATCTCTACAACGTCTTTCCTCTGGTTCTGCCGGAACTGGATCGCCGCCTGCGCTACGCCTGGCAGGCGATGGGCTTCAACCCCATGCTGTTAGAGACACCCTTCCAAATGCCCCATCTCTCCTTTGGCAATTGGGTCGGCGGCGACCGTGATGGACATCCTCTGGTAACGGCCTCGGTCACGCGCGAAACATTGGTCGATCTTCGCCAGACCGCGCTGCGGCTGCTCGATCAGCAGTTGACCAACCTCGCTGTGCGCATGAGTTTATCCGAGCATTTACAGACACCGCCCCCATCGCTGCGCACCTGGATTACCGATGGTGCCCAATCGCTGGGCGAACGGGGGCAGGAAGCACTGGACCGCAATCCGGAAGAACCCTGGCGGCAAGTGGTCAATCTCATCCGGGCCAAACTCCCCGTCACTACGGCGGAACAGCCGACCGCATCCGGCACGTATCCATCTGCATCTGAACTGCTGGCCGATCTCACCTGGCTGCGTCAAAACCTGTTTGAGGTCAAAGCCCAGCGCATCGTCCGTATGGATCTTGATCCACTTATCCGGATCGCCCAAACGTTTGGCTTTCACATGGCGGCGCTGGATATTCGCCAAAACAGCCGCTTTCACGATTTGGCAGTGGCCCAGTTGATGACCGCTGCCGGGTTGAATGGAGCCGATTTTCCGCAGTGGGATGAAGAGCAGCGGCTTCGCTTCTTAAATGAAGAGCTTTTGTCCCCCCGACCGTTTACGCGGCCCGACATGAAGCTGGGCAACGAAGCCGAAGCAGTCTTGAGCTGCTATCGGGTGGTGGTCGAGCATATCAATCATAACGGGGCGGACGGTCTCGGCTCACTTATCGTGAGCATGACCCGCAGTTTGTCGGATTTATTGGCGGTCTATTTGGTGGCTCGTGAAGTGGGGCTGGCGATGCAGACCGAAGACGGATTGGTTTGCCAACTGCCGGTAGTGCCTTTGTTTGAAACCATCGACGATTTGCAACAAGCGCCCCAAATTCTGAAGGCGTTTTTGACCCATCCCCTTACGCAGCGCAGTTTGGCTTACCAGCAGGAGCAAAACGGCCTGGAGCAGCCGGTTCAGCAGGTGATGGTCGG
>JAGRBZ010000693.1 GCA_020433805.1 Anaerolineae bacterium | reverse complement strand
CCAGGCTAGGAATAGGCAGCGCGATACTGGCATTACCGATCAAACTGATTAGAAAGACGCCAGGATAGCCGTAGCGGCTAAAATATTGTATCTCCGGCGCAAACCACAAAATTCCGAGGGTTATCCCCAAAGCCGGCAGTACGGCCAAAATAACGCCCAGTATGCGCTTTGGCGTAAGTTTCTGCCCTAAATTTTCGGCAGATGTATCCGGCTGAGGGTGAGCCTCAACGGGTTCGGTCGATGAAACGGAGTGACTATCCGAGTCAGTTGACGGTAGGTTAGACGAAAGTTGCTCAGTCAGCGTTGAATTCCCCAATGACATATATCGAAAATAGCGTGGCTGTCAGTGTACCCGAATTGGTCATCAAGTCAACTAAAAAGCACATTATTTTCGTTTAATTACGATAGCCCAATTAACAGCCTCAGTATTGACCGGGCCGCGCCAGGGGTTAAACAAGCGGGGGCCATTATTTTGCGGAGAACTCACGGCCTGAGGATTACTCGACCAGGATTGTACGAAATCGGTCAAAGGAACTTTTTCCATACCCAATGTCGATCCGGCAAACTCGACCGTATTGGTTCGCGTGTTAATACGTTCGACGATGAGGAAGTGGCCAATCGAATTGTAGCGGTCACTTACTACCCGAAACGCACCGTTTTCTTTGCGAACGCTGATTAACACAATCGGAACGCCGCCTTTGCGGATATGTTGGGCCAGCGACTGAATATTGTAACGATCTCCATACTCAATGGTATAGCGATCGCCTAACTCCTGATTGAGCGTGACCAACGTATTAATCATCCCAGATTTAGTAATGCCGTAATGGGTAAAGCCATAGCCGACTGCCACATCGCGCAGCCGTGTATAATCAACCTCAGCACCTAAGCCAAGTAAAGCAGCATAAATAGCTACGGGTCCACAGGCATTGTTGGAGCCGGCTGGAAAAAATGGTTCGGGATAATATACCTGATTAATATCAGGCACATTAAGCGAGCTGGCGTGTACCGGAAAAACATATGGCAGAGAGATATAAACTTTTTCACGTGTTGGACGTGGTGTAGGCGTGAAGCCCTGAGGGAAACCGCTTTGGGCTAAAACATCGGTCGATTCAGGGGTGGGATCTAGCGTAGCGGTTGGAGTTGCACTAGGGCCGGGTCCAGCCCAGACCGTAGCCGTGGCCGTGGCCGTCGGCGTCGGAGCTTCGAGGGTTTGACGAAGCTCCGCAGCTACTACCCTTTCGGCTTTGGTCACCCGAAAAGCGTACGCTAAAACGGCCCCAACCACCAACAGATCGAGCAGAAAAAAGCCGAGAATAACATATTTCCACCTGATGAATCGTTTCATAGAACCTCAACCTTACATAATGTCAAGATTACCATAAGATCAAAAAGGTGTCAATGTAATTGGGACTCCTCGATCAATAGCGTCACGGTATCAGGAGATTGGAGACTGGTAGTTAGAGATTAAACAATCTCCAATCTCTAGTTTCTAATCTCCCAAACCGAAAAGGTATTCGTGGACAGTTTCTTGAGCATCAAACGATCGGCTATAGTACTGAAGTACAGCAAAATAGACTGTTAAATATTGACCAAGACTCGTGTCAAAACTAAAATAAAGACAGGTACTAACTCCGTCAAAAAATTGCTTACGAGCAGCGCGCTACCCCGCCAACCTCAGTTAAGGAAATTATTTAATGTCTCAAGAAACCATTCTCGTTGTCGATGACAACCGCCAGTTTGCCCGCTCGCTCATCCAATACATGCTCATCCCCCTTAACTACACTGTATTCTACGCTAAGAATGGTGAAATCGGCTTACAAATGGCGGTCGACCGTCAACCCGATCTCATTCTGCTAGATATGCATATGCCTCGGATGACAGGATTAGGCATGCTTTCCGCTCTACGCGAAACAAGCTGTACGGCTCCCGTTATCTTTATGACAGCCGAAGGCTCAGAAAATATTGCCGTCAAAGCATTTCGATTAGGTGTAAAAGATTATCTCTCAAAGCCTTTCTCCGCCGAAGAGCTTCAAGAGACCGTAGACAGAGCTTTACAGGAAACACGTTTAAGGCGCGCCAAAGAAAAACTAGAGCGCGATTTACTCGTTTCGGAAACGGTACGCCAAACCGTCGTCACGCTGTCGCACTATCTCAACAACTATCTGGCTGTATTAAATGGAAATATCTTTTTAGCGCAAGAGGATATACAGCAGCAACTTCCTGATAACGCCGAGATACTTGAGTCTCTCAACGATTGCGAACACAGCATTACCAAAATCGAGGCTGTTCTTCGTGTTTTACATCAAATCACCCGGGTAAAATTGACAACCTACCACGGCAAGGTCAAAATGCTCGATATTGAAGCTGCTTTACAAGAAGAGATACAAAAATTAGAGCAGAACCGAAAACAACGTCCTCAGGCAAATCATAACAACTGAGCCAGCACATCCGCATCCACATTTCCGCCCGAAATAACGACTCCTACTTTTGAGCCGGACGGAACTTTTTTATGCAGAAGCGATGCCACTGCCACCGCCCCGGTCGGCTCAACCAAAATCTTTAGTCGAGTGAGTAAAAACTTCATCATGTCGATGACTTCAGCATCGCTCACCAACCAGATGGCTTCTACTTTTTCACGAATTATAGGGAACGTCAATTCACCCGGCTGCTGCGTTCGAATGCCATCGGCGATGGTATCGGGCGGCGGAATATGCACCCGCTCGCCGGTCTGAAACGACTGCCACCAATCATTGGAATTCTCCGTTTCGACGCCAAATATCCGCATCGACGGCTTAAGCGCCTTAGCCACCGTAGCACAACCGCTCATCAACCCTCCGCCGCCCGTCGGAGCCACCAGCACGTCTAAATCGGGCACATCTTCCAATAACTCAAGCGCTACAGTTCCTTGACCGGCCATAATATGAGGATTATCAAAAGGATGAATCATTACGAAACCGTGCTCACGTGCCAATCGCCCGGAAATTTCGGCGCGATCTTCAGTGAGCCGATCATACGAGACAATGTTGGCTCCATAACCTCGCGTGGCGGCTAATTTGCTGGCGGGAGCGTCTGTGGGCATAACGATCGTGGCCTTGATGCCCAGCAACTTGGCCGCCAAAGCCACTCCTTGCGCGTGGTTGCCGGATGAATGAGCAACCACGCCACGCGCTTTTTCTGGCTCACTCAACCGGGCCAGGGCATTATAAGCCCCGCGAAATTTAAAGGC
>JAGRBZ010000692.1 GCA_020433805.1 Anaerolineae bacterium | reverse complement strand
CTTTGTCCGTCAAGCGCCCTCCACCTTCACCCAACTGGCTCGAAACCCGGCCAACAATTTGATGATAGGCGGCAAGAACATCGTCTTTGCCCCTGTCTACGGCCCTCCCTTTGTGGCCGACCGCGACCGCGGCCGGCGCGATGCCACCATCGAAGATTTTCGCAATTTTGCCAAGCTCACCTACATGGCCCAGCATCTTCACAGCGCCGGCGGCACCCTTTGCGAGCCGAACGATATCGATGTCAAAGAGCGCCACCTCGATATGCTGATGGCCCATATCACCCTTAGCGACAAAGCCTTTATGGGCAGCGTCACCCACGCCGATAACGCCCGCGACACCGTGACCATGGCCGAGATTCTTTTCGGCGCTGACGCCATCCGCGAAAAACCGGCAGTCATCAGTCTCATCAATGCCTCCAGCCCCATGCGTTTCGATGATCGCATGCTGGGTGCATTAGAGGTTTATGCCGAGGCTCGTCAGGCCGTGATTGTTACACCCTTTATTATCGCCGGAGCGATGTCGCCCAGTACGCTGGCCGCCACCTTGGCCCAGCAAAATGCGGAGGCGCTGTTCGGCATCTGCTTTGCCCAAATGTTGAACCCCGGCACGCCGTGCGTGTACGGCTCTTTTTTGGCTAATATCGATATGCGCAGTGGTGCACCCTGTTTCGGCACACCCGACAACTCGCTGGCTCTGTACGCCGGAGCGCAGATGGCCCGCCATTACCATCTGCCCTATCGCTCCGGCGGCAACTTCACCGCCTCCCGCATCCCCGATGCCCAGGCTGGCTACGAATCAGCCGGCACTATGTGGCCGACCGTGCAGGCCGGCGTCAATTTTGTTCTTCATGCTGCGGGTTGGTTAGAAGGTGGCTTAATTTCCGGCTACGAAAAATTCGTACTCGACCTGGAAATGTGCGGTATGATGGCTAAATACGTCAACGGTATCGGCCTCTCAGAAGAGGATTTCGCCTGGGATGCCTTTGAAGAAGTCGGCCCCGGCAACCATTTCCTGGGTTCGGCCCACACGATGCGCCATTATGAAACCGCTTTTTACCAGCACACCGTTTTCAATATGGACAACTACGAAAAGTGGGAAGAAGAAGGCAGCCAGGATAGCTACGAAAAAGCCAACGCTCTCTGGAAAAAGATGCTGCGCGATTACGAGGCACCTGATCTGGACGAGTCCATCGCTGAGGAACTCAACGCCTTTGTCGATCATCGTCGCGCTGAGATTCAGTCCGGCCAGCCACGTTCGGAATGGAAGAAGTAGCCATTAGCTATCAGCGTTCAGCGGTCAGCGAGCCGTTGACTTTGATGGAAAACTCTGGCCGATGGAGGCTTGGGTGAAAAACTTTAGAGAGCTAAAAGTCTGGCAGAAGGCGCATAGCTTAACGCTGGATGTTTATAAAGCTACCGGACAATATCCTAAAAACGAGCAGTTCGGTTTGACCAGTCAAACCCGTCGAGCAGCCGCTTCAATCCCGGCCAATATTGCCGAAGACTGTGGCCGCAGCGGTGATGCCGAATTAGGCCGTTTTCTAAATATCGCTATGGGATCAGCCAGCGAATTAGAATACCATCTCTTGCTCGGCCATGATCTAGAAATACTTGCTGAACAAGACTATCAAAAATTAAATAATGATGTGATCGAAATAAAACGCATGCTAACCGGTTTCATAAAAAAATTACGTACTAACCGTTAAACTAAAACAGCAGTCAGTGGTCAGCTTTCAGCAGTCAGCTATCAGCTTTCAGCGGTTAGCTATTGGCTGACTGCTGAAAGCTGATAGCTGATAGCTAATCGCCAGGAGTTCTATGCTCACCACCCGTAGTTTCGAAATTCCAACCGTCATGAAACATGGCCTGGGCGCAATCAACGCTCTGGCCGATGAGTTACGCAATCTGGGTATTAAACGGCCCTTAATCGTAACCGACCCCGGCATCGTCAAAGCCGGACTGCTTGAGCGGGCCACACGACCGCTCGATATCGCTAAAATAGATTACGTTATTTTCGACAAGATTGTGCCTAACCCCCCCACGACGTTGGTTGATGAAGGTGCCGCCTTTTACGCCAGCGAAGGCTGCGACGGCCTGGTGGGATTAGGCGGCGGCAGCGCCTTAGACACAGCCAAAGCTATCGGCGTGATTGTCAGCAACGGCGGCTGCATTCTCAATTACGAATGGGCCGAACCGCAGCCCATCAAACAGCGTATTCCGCCTCTGATTTGTATTCCGACCACCGCCGGCACCGGCAGCGAAGTCACCCTGTGGGCCGTTATCACCGACCCGGAACGCAAAATAAAGTTCAACGTCGGCGGTACGGCCCTCATTGGGGCCTGGGTCGCTATGCTTGATCCCGAATTGACGCTAGGTTTACCTCCGGCGGTCACGGCGGGAACCGGTATGGACGCCCTGGCCCACGCCATCGAGTGTTACACCTGCGCCTATGCCCAACCCATCTCCGACTCGGTGGCGCTCTTGTCGATAGAGTACGTCGCCCGTTATTTACGGGTGGCCTTTGCCCAGGGTCACAACATCGACGCCCGCTATAAAATGAGCCAGGCAGCGATGTTGGGTGGCCTGGCCTACGGTAAAGAAAGCGCCGGAGCCGCGCACGCGATGAGCCAATCGGCGGGTGGGGTGTTACCTAACGTTCCGCACGGCCCGTTTACAGCACGTCTATTAGGGCCGGTGATGGAGTACAACTTCAAGGGTGAGCCGGAAAAATTCGCCCGTATCGCGCTGGCAATGGGCGAAGACATTCGCGGCCTGAGCCTGTGGCAAGCCGCTGAAAAAGCGGTCGAGGCGGTGATGCGCCTCACGGAGGATGTGGAGATTCCGCATATTCAGGCTTTCGGCTTCACCGAAGACCAAATCCCAATGCTGGCCCGCATCGCCTTTGAAGACCCGCAGACCATCGGCAACCCGCGCGATCTATCGTTTGAGAGTTACGAGAAAATCTACCGGCGCGTGTTTGAAATGGGGAAAAAGGGAGATTAGAGATTGGAGACTAGAGATTAGAGATTGGGAGTATCTGATCTCCAGTTACCAGTCTCCAGTTACCAGTTAAAACAAAGGAGTTTTTCATGCCAGAACGTAGAACGCCCCTGTACGACTACCATCTTCGCACCGCCAACCGGCTGGTTAAAGGTGGAGGCGATTACATGTTTCCGCTGGCCTACACCTCGCCGGTGGAGGAGCATCTTAATGTTCGTACCAACGTGGGCATGCAAGATTTGTCCTCGATGGGTG
>JAGRBZ010000691.1 GCA_020433805.1 Anaerolineae bacterium | reverse complement strand
AAAGCACTCAATACGCATTACGCACTACGCAATAAACAAAGGCTCAAATTATGGCGAAAACTTAGAGACACTAACGGCTATCTAAATTTTAGTCGGGATAAGGCACCGTCGGAAACCCTAGAGGTCTGCAAAATGTAGCCTTTGCCGACCCGTTTGCCGCTCAAACGCAAAAAATAACTGCTTATCCTGACCACGAATAGTGGGGGGGTAAACGTCATTTTCGTTTAGTTCGGTGCCGCTGTGGTAGCCAAGGAGCCGACAACCGGCGGTGGCGGCATCTTCGATTAACTCCTCGGCCTGGTAGAGATGGTAATCGATACGACCGGGGGTGACGGGGATGGCGAATTGGGCAACTTGGATATCACCGGGTTCTGCTTCGGAGTGGAAAGGGCTGAGACGGCGCAGATGATCACGCAGCCCCGGCCAGGTGCGCCAGCGTAGCGTTCGAGCCAGGCCGCGGGCGTGCCACAACACCGGATTGATCCGGCGCGTCTCGCGACTCCAAAGCGTGGAGTCGGCGTGGGAATGGGCTGAGGGTTGAGGCGAGCCGTTGACCGGCGCTGCCGACGGACGGCGAAACTTTGCGGTGAGCCAGTAGCCGTAGCAAGCCAGAGCCGGAGCGACGTTATCGAGACCCAGAATAAGCCGCCCTTGCGGGCGCGTAACGCGGGCCATCTCGGCGATGGCGCGACGACGGCTGGCCCGGCCCGGAATGTGCTGGAGCGCACCAAAGAACATAAATAGGCCGTCAAAATGGTTATCAACAAAGGGCAGACGCAGCAGATCGGCTCCGGCCAACTGGGCTTCGCGGGATAAGCTGCGTCCGGCGGCGAGCATATCCTCGCTCACGTCGATGCCGGTAACGTGGTAACCCACCTGGCTCAACGCCAGTACGGCGCGTCCCGCCCCACAGCCGATATCCAGCAGGTGGCCCTGGCGGGGAAAGTAACGGGCCACCATTTCCTGCTCACATTTTTGTAAGCCGGTTTGGCTCAAATCTTTCCAGAAGTTAACAACGTCGGGTTGGGCGTATTTTTGGGCAACGGTGGTGTGATGCATCATAGGTAAATGTTATAAAACCATATTTATAGTTGTGACTATTGCGTAGTGCGTATCACGAGACATTACGCACTACGCACTACGTACTACCTAATACGGGTTATCCCGTCAGCCCTCGATAAATGACATCCGGCAATTGCTCCACATGAGGCGATAGCCGCAGCACATAACACGGGGCTTGTTCGACCAGCGTTCGCACCAGATGGAGGCTGGGCGGAACGGTGGCTTTGTCCCAACCTTCGATGGCTTGCGGGACGAGTTCTAAGGCGGCTTTGGTAGACGGAACATCTATGAGTTCGCTTTGTTCCAGTCCGGGTACGACTTGCGGGAAGAAAATGCCACCGACCGGAGCGATGGTCGCCCACGGGTCGATAAAAGCCTCTTCGGCGCGAAAGACGCGCTTTTGGCGGCCGCCGGTAGCCAGTAAGTTATCCGTTTCCGGCTCGGGATCGGTTGGGATGAAGCGTTTGAGCGCTTCAAAGCGAGCCAGCGAGTCATCAAAGGCGCTGAGTTGGCCGGGATAGGCTAGCGTTTCGACAGCGTCGTTGTTGAGCCGCAGTAGCGGCGAGTCGTTGCTGAGCAGCTTCCAGCCGGCGCTGAGAAGGGCCAGGCCGGTAGTGGTCTTGCCACTGCCCATATTACCGGTGATGAGCGCCGCCCGTCTGTTGGGAGCCTGCGCGGCAAAGGCGTGCAGTGGAAACCAGCCTTGCCGCCGATAAATGGGAGCCAGCGTGATCATCAGCACATCCTCAAAAACCCCGTATGCCTCCAAACATTGGCGCGTTACGGCTCCGATGAGGTGCTTGTTGGCAAGGTCAACCGTCACCAAGGCGTACTTGGGCAGCCGCACAACCACAAGATCGCCTGCGCCGTAGTAGCTGACCAGCGGTTCTTCTGATATGGCCGGCATACCGGGCGGCGGGGGCGGTGCGGACGGGTGGCGGTGGATGTGCCAATCAATCGTAATATCTGCCTCGCTGTCTGTCTCACGCGGTAAATGGCCGTAGACTTGTTCGAATCGATCTTTGAGCGGTTGATCAGGTGCCTGAAAAGCAAGTTTTAGACCGTGGAGATTGACGATAATAGGCGGGGTAGTTGGTTGGTTGTGCTGCATAGCATTCGCTCTTTGTTAGCGTGTGACCGTTTCGATTGAGACGACAACGACAATGAAAATTTATTATCAAGCTGCGGAGTAAGCATCCTCAGATGCGAACGGGGTGGGCCAAGCCGCTCCGCATCTGAGGATGCTCCGCTCCTCGTTCAAACGTGTTATTTTATACGAGGAGATAAGAAAATGCAGTATATCGAAATAAAAAAGCCGGAGCAAATTTTGCTCCGGCTTAAGCAAGAGGGAGGATCTCTAGACGGTTGTCGGTATGTGAGGGGCGGGCGCATTCGGGTCGGCATTCCATTTGCGCAACCGGAAGGCCAACATAAGCATCAATGCCCCAAAGATGAGGGCATACATGCCCAGTATCCAGGCGATGGCGATAGCGCCTTCGGCCGGCCAGAAAACAATCATCAGGCCGAACAAGATCGAAACGACGCCTGAGATCGCCAGAAGCCATTCGTTACTGAGTTCTTTCCGCAGCCTGACAGCCGCGATGATTTCAAGCACGCCGGTGGCTACGGCCCAACCGGCGATGAGATAAAGCAGCACGAAGCCGGTCATCGCCGGGAAGATGAAGGTGATAATTCCGGTTAAGATGCCCAGCACGCCTTCCAGCAGCAGCATCCACCACTGTTGGCCGCTTTTGTTGCCGGTTATCGCCGCAATTAAGGCAAAGATGCCATCGACAAAAATGTAGGCCCCGAACATGATGACCAGGGCTACAAGCGTAATTCCCGGCCAAACAAAGGCTAAAATACCAAAAATGATGGCGGCTATGCCGCGAATGACCAACAGCCACCAGTTGCGAGCTAAGAGATCAAGCATGACTTATCCTCCTCAATTATTAGGAATAATGATTATGTGTATAATAGGACTTCTCAAATAAAACGACATAAGGTGTTGTCTGGCAAAGACTCTATTGCTCGAGATCAGCTTTGACCTAAGCTGAAGTTGTTTTACTTTTCTAACTTTATCGTACTACAATTTTTTATAAGATGTACTATTATTGCTACGAGATTTTGACATAAGCGTGGGAAAGAAACCAGGGTTTTCGGTCAATTCGATCAATTTTGCGCCAAAAACGGCTC
>JAGRBZ010000690.1 GCA_020433805.1 Anaerolineae bacterium | reverse complement strand
ATTTCGAGGCGTTTTTTGCCGAGAAATCCCTGAGATGGTTCTTGAAAAAGAAGGTTGAGGGGGATTTCTCGCTCCTCCGTCGCTCGAAATGACATGAATGGCTGAGTAGTTAACAATTTAATTGTTATTGTACGTGGGGCTGGGCGTTCCCCAGCCCTGGGCCACTGTCTGCGGCGTTTGCCACAGCAGCAAGGTGGCCAATAGCACGGCAATCATCCACAGGTGGTATGCGGCTACGGTCAAGGAGATTTCATCAGTAAGCGATTCTTTTTTTGGCAAGCAGTATATATTGTTGACGATACTTGTGATGGCGCAGTCAGAGCCTATCCGGGGCATTTAGGATCAATCGATCACAATACCTCGAAAAGTGGCCGGCTTGATGACTGCGTATGTTCCGGTCTTTGCCCCGGCCGGCTTCCGACCAAGGGTAACCGTTCTTATGATATAGTAAAAGTGGCCCCAATCACATAATAAAGCGGTTATAATCCCCTCATAATCCAGTTAGAATTTGCCGCAAACAGGCTATATCGCCCACTAGAAAGGGGTAGCAATATTAAGAGAGCGAACAGTCCTTACAAGACGACAGCGAGAATGAAAATGTTAGTTGGTTAGTTTGATGGTTGGTTGGTTTGATAGTTGGATAGCAACCAACCAACCAACTATTACCCGTAACTCATATCAATAATAAGGGAGTAAAAGGAATGAAAACACCGTTAGAAAAAAAGTCTTCAACGCAAACTATTCAGGAACGCTTCGACAATGATGTCGAGCGTTTCTCAAACCTCGATACCGGGCAGCAAGCGGTCATTGATGCGCCCTTGATGCTGGATCTGATTTCGGCTTTATCGATCCAAATCGTTCCGCACGCCCAGAACATCTTGGATATCGGCTGTGGGGCGGGCAACAATACCATCAAAATTGTTCGAGAGAAAGCCGGTCTGAATTGTGACCTTGTCGACCTAAGCCTGCCCATGTTGGAACGGGCGGAAGAACGCTTGAGGCAGGAAGAAACAGGCGCTATTCGCACTTTTCAAGGAGACTTTCGATCTCTGGATCTCCCGGATGATCATTATCATCTGATTGTGGCGGCGGCCGTCTTACACCACCTGCGCGATGATCAGGACTGGTTGGATGGTTTCACGAAGATTTACGATCTGCTAAAGCCGGGGGGAGCCTTGTTTGTGAGTGATATGTTTTTTCATGAAGATGCGGTTGTGCATCAAGTGATGTGGGATCGGTATGGGGCGTATCTAAGCAGCCTCGGTGGAGACGAATACAGGCAAAAGGTGTTCGACTACATTGACTATGAAGACTCACCCAGGGATCTAACCTATCAGATCGAGTTGCTGCGCAAGGTTGGCTTCCGTAAAATCGATGTGTTGCACAAAAATTCCTGTTTTGGAGCGTATGTCGCTATTAAATAACCTGAGTTCGATAATTAAAGTCGCAACTGTCATTTCGTAGCCGGAGGCGGAGAAATCCCTCAGACATTTCAAGACACGAGGCATTCGCAGCGAAAAAATGAACGTTGTTGCTTCAAATTTTTCCAACCGGACACCTTTTTAGGCATATTGTCACAGGGATTTCTCCGCTGCGCTGCGAAATGACATGAGACACATCACTTTCCGAACTCAGGTTAAATAAGGCCCAAATCGGTTTAACGTCCTAAGTAACCCTCTTATAGCACCATTTATGAGAATCGCACTTACTGATCAATCGCCGCAACTGGGTGAATTGCTGTGGCAATTTAAGTCAAAACCGAATTCATTTACCGATTACGCTGATTTTCGAGAACAGGTCACCTCGAACCAAATTGCAACGGTTCGGCCACTTACCGATTTACGGTCGTGTAATCTGGATTTTTTATTTGCTTATGCCATCTTTCCATCGAACATTCTGCAAGCAGAAACAGAATGGCGGCTTATGGCAAGAGATATGCAAGTAGGCGATGTGATTGCCCAACAGGTTTGTGTGCCACCGATGACGCTTTCTGTGAAATGTATATTTGCTGTGCGGATATTGAAAATTATCGAATCGCCCACCCACATAGGTTTTCAATATGGCACGATAGAGGGACACGCCGAAAGTGGTGTTTCAGAGTTTGCATTTGTCGTGCGCGAAGGCGAACTATATACCCACATTCATACCTTTTCTGAGCCGGGAAATAGGCTAAGCCAAATCGCAGCCCCGTTTTTTACATTACCCTACCAGCAGTATTGTACCAACCGGGCAATCGACCAGATGACAGACTGTTTTATTCAAAACAATCCGATGTATTGTGTTGGCTGATTACCTCACAGCCGTTCGGTGCGAAGAAGACAGAATCTGTTATATACTATTTTTCCGGTCGACCTCTGACCCTAACTTACCGGGCAGGTAGCGTGCAGAACTGTTCGATTATAGACTCGCCGGCTCCTCGACCACCCGCCGTCCGACCGGTCGATCAGAGAGTGGGAGGTGGATAACCGCAGCCAAAACGCCCAACACGATGGCCGCTAGCCAAACGCTGTTATACGAGCCGGTACTATCATAAATGCGACCGCCCAACCACACCCCCAAAAAGCTGCCGACCTGGTGAAAGAAAAAGACGATGCCGTACAGCGTGGTCATATAGCGTGAGCCGAAAATCTGGGCGACCATACCACTGGTTAGCGGTACGGTGGCCAGCCACAAGAAGCCAATCGCTGCGCCGAAAATAATGGAGGATATGTTGGTAATCGGCAGCACCAGAAACAAGGCGATGACGATAGCGCGCATAAAATAGAGAAAAGCCAGCAGGTTCTTCTTGCGATAGCGATCTCCCAGCCAGCCAAAGAAATAGGAGCCGAACACATTCGAGAGACCGATTAAGGCCAGCGCGGTGGCTCCGGCCATCGGGGCTACGCCTTGATCGGAGAGAAAGGCCGGTAAGTGCGTGGCGATGAAGGCAACGTGGAAGCCGCACACAAAGAAACCGGCGTTGAGTAGCCAGTAGCCGGAGTGGCCACCGGCTTTGGCTAAAATTTGCGGCAGCGAGTTGGCCTCAAAGCCATCGCGCAAATCTTGGGCATCGTCGGCCGGTCGGTTAGGAAAACCGAAGGCCAACAGGGCTATTAGGCCAACCATCCCGGCCATCACCACAAACGACATTTCCCAACCGAAGTTGGTCAGCAATGCCTGCGCTCCCGGCACAACCAGAAACATCCCCAGCGATCCCGCCGCCGTGGTAATGCCAAAGGCCGAACTCCGTTTTTGCGGCGGTACTACCTGAGCCACGGCCC
>JAGRBZ010000689.1 GCA_020433805.1 Anaerolineae bacterium | reverse complement strand
TTTCTTGAACATGAGACCCGCAAAGGCTTATAGTGGGTGCTCAATTGGGCAACATGCTTACAATTTAGGCAAAAACCTGGGTTCTTTACTCTCTCCACGGTTTAATGTTGCGCTACCAAAATTAGGAAAGGAAGACAAAGTCATTAAAGGTGGGGAAATGCCTTCTATTTCTTGTCATATTACCGGTCTTCAGAGTACAATGGAGCCGTCAACCCCGGTTTAATGGGTCAATTCCGTTCTCCCGTAATTGACCGAATCTTCAAATCGGTAAACTGTAAATCCAAGTTTAGCGCAATAAAAAATTAAATGGCGGGTTATGGCTGGCTCGTGGCTATTCCTCCGCTGAGGCAGCTATGATAACTGTACTCTTTTCGCTCTTACCCTATATCATCGGCAGTGCGGTCGTGCCCGTGCAAATAATAATCAATTTGTTACTGCTGACAAGCCCCCGTCAGGGTCTACTCAAGGCAGCAGCTTATGTCTCGGGGATGACAATTACCCGTCTGTTCCAGGGATTAATTTTTGGTTTGATTTTGTTCGAATCTCCGGCGATGGCTGAGGAAAGTAACGGTAAGAACGCCATAATCTCAACATTATTGCTGATACTGGGCATTCTCTTACTGATTGCCGCTTACAAAAAATGGCGGGGGGACGCCGATCCGGATGATGCACCTCCCAAGGTATTAACAATGATTGGGAGCTTAACGCCGATCAAAGCGTTAGGAGTTGGGTTGGGACTACCTCTGGTTGCCGCAAAGTTATGGGTTTTTACGCTCAGCGCCTTGGCGACCATCGCGGACGCTCAGTTGGGGCAAGGGTCTAGTGCTATCGTATACTTACTCTTCATTGTGCTGGCTGAGTCATTACTGCTGCTCCCGATCTTGACCCGTATCCTCATGCCCGAACGCTCGCAAGATTTACTAACCCGACTTTCAGCTTGGTTGACCCAAAATAGCCGGCCCATCACGGTTGTTGTTTCGCTGGTTTTCGGGCTGTTTTTCTTGTACTCCGGTATTAGCGGGTTACTTTCGTAGAAGATTTGTAACTGCTCAGGTATGTCATTTCGAGGCGTTTTTTGCCGAGAAATCCCCTTGATGGATGGTTACAAACAGTGACCTGGGGGATTTCTCGCTCCTTTGTCGCTCGAAATGACATGATGGCTGAGGTGTTACGAAGATTTTAGGAACAGCAGGCTACTATCATCATTGAGCAGTAGCCGATTGGCTTTGTTGGTCAGGTCTGCGCTTCAGCTGGCGGGTTCGTTTGGTTCTGAATGATTTTAAGCTCACGTGTGGGGATATGAATTTTAATGCCCTGCTCGGCCAACGCCGCAAACAGGAGATAATACAGCTCGCTTTGCAGCAACCCCCGAGCCTTGGGCCGGTTCGTCCAAACAGAGAGGTCAAAGTCATAGCTGGAGTCAGTGCCCAGGCCTCTCGATAATAATAGGGGCTTAGGGTTTCTAAGTACCTGCGCATGCTGAGTCGCTGTTTGCTCGACAATCCGTTTCACCTGATCCGGATTGCTGTCATAAGCAACGCGCAACGGTATCAAAACTCGAATAAGATTGTTGTCCTTGGTTAGTGTTGTTACCGGCTGGGTGGTAAAGGTGGAGTTGGGGATAATCATTTTGATATTGTCGAGCGTGGTAACCGTGGTGGTCCGTAAACTCACCCGTTCAACCTCGCTGAGGCGGCCGTTAAGTTCGATAACGTCACCCGGCCGCAGCGACTGCTCGAACAGCAAAGTCAGGCCGCTGACAAAGTTGCCCACAATATCCTGCATGCCGATGCCGATACCCACCGACAACCCCCCGGCGACCAGACCCAGCGAGGTGGCGTCTAAGCCCAAGGCGGCCAGCGAGATAACAATTCCCAACGCGGAAATAGAATAGCGCACCAAAGTAGCCAGCGAGCGAATCTTCCCCGGCTCGGCATCGAACCGGTTTTGGAGGGCGCGATTTAAGGCTCGCTCGACGACCCACGCGCCAATCAGGAAGATGTACAGCAGCACGGTAGCATTGATGAGGTTGCCCAAGGTCAGTGTAAAGCTGCCGAGAGTCAGGATTGGAACATTGGCGACGAGCGCTGTCCCAACCTGTCTGCCCAGAAACAACCACAGCAGCACCAGGACAAAAATGGGAATAAATACAAAATTATGGTATGGTTTGACCGAGTCGCCCAGCCGGGCATAAAGCACCATCAGCAAGGCCCGATAGGCCAACCACAGCCAAAAAAAAGTCCGAGAACTTTCCACCAGACCGTTAGGATGGCCCTGCCGTTCAAATAACCAGATGACCACGTTTGCCAGAACAAGGCCGGTTAAGGGGGCATACAGTCCGTACAGCCGATCGGTCCACGGTTGTTGGTGTGGCGGATCGGTTTCAGGTACATCATCCGACTGCCGCCGTTGCCACCATCGGCGTACACCTTCCGGTAACAACATCGCAATGATAATAATCCCGGCAATGGCCAGAATTTGCTGCTGTACAACCGGTCGGTCTAAGAAAGCCAGCATCATATTCAGTTGGTTGGTGATAATATCGGCCAGAGATTCGCCGGGGATAATGATGTTTTCGTCCATATTCACCTCACCCTAATTTGACATCGGCTCGTTTGAAAGAAGGTTGCATGAGTCCGGAAGAATAATTTCCTCGTCTGAAAATAGTTCCGCCGCGATTACCTCCTGACCAAACCGACAAACCGCCTCCTCGGGCGTTAGCAGCCCGGCCAGCGTGCTGACATAGGCCCGGTCACCAGCCGCATAGAAACTATCTCGATCCAACTCATTGGGCAGGATGACCGCCGTATTGGCCTGCCGGCTGAAACCGGAGACGGTGGGATAGATTCGGGGATCGACATTTACCTGCCGGTTGGCCGGTACGCGGTTCAGATCGCGCATAAAACGAATACTTTGCTGCTGATTGGACAGAAACTGGGCCAGCGCCAACGCTGTTCGGGTTTGTTGGTCGGATGAGAAGGTATAAAACAGCGCGGTTTCAGCGGGCAGGAGGGGGCCGGCCGGTCCGGCTGGGCCTCTGGGTAAACGAGTCACGCCAAATGCATTTTCTTCCATGGTTTGCTGAAAGAGCGCTTGTTGTTCCGGTGGGGCCATGTAGTAAGCAATTCTTCCTTCAATAAAAAGCTGGCGCAGGGCCTGGTCATCAACATTTAGAATTACGCCCGGCTCATTCTGGGCCGCCTTTAACCAGGCTAGCCAATCGATAAAACCGCTGTCGGCCAGGTTGAGGGTTCCTTCGGAGTCAAACAGGCCTT
>JAGRBZ010000688.1 GCA_020433805.1 Anaerolineae bacterium | reverse complement strand
GATCGCGCTCGATGTAGCCGCCGGCTAGTGGTTGGCGGTGGGTGGTTTGATAAAACATGGCGTAGTTGCTGGCCCGTCGCGAACCGGTGACGGGCATGTCTAAGATTCCTCCATTTATTGGCATCGTCATAAGCTGCTGATAATAAGCAGGCGTGGGGCGTGTGTCAAGTGGAAAAGGCCACAGTGGCAGGTAGTCCAACACGATCAATCCGGCCAGGCCGACCACAAACAGATTGGCCGCTAGCGAGCGCCTCCGTGTACCGTAGAGATAAGCTACTCCGGCGGCGGCCATCACGCTGAGACCGAGCATGGCCGTCATATTCAACCGGCCGGGCGTGCGGCTCCAGGCGAAAAAGGGTAATCCGCTGAGCAGTTGGTACGGCAGCGGCCAGCCGGTATCCTGCCCGGCGATAATGAGTGTTGGTCCCAAGGCCAACATGGCTGTGAGTGCCGTCAACACGAGCCAGAGTCGGGTTTGAGGCCAACGCCGCCACAGGCCGACTGCGGCCATCAGCAAGGCGATCACTCCCACGTAATTGAAGCCTTCTTCCAAAGCGCGTTCGCGGTCGAGAACGGTGGTCATCCACTCCGGCGGATTTTCTTGCCAGATAGGGTGAAACGGCGACGGCGTCAGGTACGACAGCAGATCGGCCGAATGTTCGCCGGGGTCGTCGGGATTCAGAAAGCTGAGGTTTTGGTCGGTCAAGTCAGCGATCATCGGAATAGCGAAAGGTAAAAACAGGATCACCGCCGCCAGCCAGCTAAACAGCAGTTGCCGCCAGTGCTGGCCGGAGAGTCCCTTGTGCTGCCACATATGGCCCACCAATAGCACCAGCGTGACCGGCAGCAAAAAATAGCCGACAAAGTTGGGATGGCTAATCAGCGCCAGGAATAGAGAAATTGCGTAAAGGGCGGCTCGTCGCCAGTGGGGGCGTTTGAGCCACAGCCACAAGGCCAGCGTGTAGAGCGGTAGGGCGAAACTAAAGACCAGCAGTTGGTGACCGGCAATCGTATGGCCTAGCCGGGTCGGAGCGAAAGCAAAAATTAAGCCGCCGATGAAGGCTGCTTGGGGCTGGCCGATCACCGCTCGGCATAAGAGATAGGCGGTCAGGCCGGTTAGGATGATAGACAGCAGAATGCTGATGTTGTACGTAACCGTCGAGCCGACGAATCCCGTCAGAGGTAGACCAAAGAGCGGAGCCAAGGCGTGAACCCACAACACCGGATGGGACGCGCCCAGCGGAAAGTACATCGCGGTCACGGTGGCCGGCGTCTGGTGCAGGTTGAGCAGTGCTTCCCAGAACCACCAGTAGAGCCAGACGTGCTGAAAAGAGTCGCGCCCGTCGAAGCCGCCGACCAAGCCGCCTAGATTGGTCACAATCGGCCAGGTTATGCCGATGGCCAGTAGCGTGTAGCCAAGGGTCACGAACAGCAATTCTTTTCCGATAACGGTAGGTCGTTGGGACATAGGAAAATTAGTGACTTATGGTGATGGGACTGAGCAAAATGGCGTTTTCGCCGCTGGTGTCATCGACCAACGGCAGCCGCTCCAGCGTATCGAGCCGATACATACCGACCGCCAAGGTGTAATCGCCCGGCGGTAGATCGGCCGGTAGGTCAAGGTGAACGACATCGCGGATCACCGCGCCGATGCGCCAAGCGCCGGTGGGAACGGCCCCTTCGTAAGGTTGGTGGTCGGCACCGACTACGGTATTGTTGTTGGCATCGCGGAGTTGGGTGAATATCGTGTAGTCAGTGTCTATGGGCGCGACCGCGTTCCAAAACGAGATTAAGGTGAGGCGCTGTCCGGCGACCGGTTGATTGGGCTGTATGGTGTAGCCCAAGAAACGAATAGACTCGCCGAGTTGGTTTTCTTGAGGATGATCCGGGTTGGGGGTGGTTTTCATTTTGGCGACGTACAGCATGGCATTTTCGTCGTAGCGGAAGCGGCCCAGGTAGTTGATTTCGGCCCATTTGTTGAAATCGGGCGTAAAGCGAGCGATGCGACTGTCGGTGGCGACAATTTGGCAGTCATTTTCCGAACCGGCGACGACCAGATCGCCCAGGGTGAGATGACCGGATCGGAAGCGGTTGCTGGAGATTTCGGCCAGTTCCGGCGGCACAAGTCGACCACTGAAGTAGGCCAGCCGCATATTGTCGGTCAGCAGGCAGTCGCCGGGGATGGTCACGGTGTCGATAAAGTTCAGTTCTTGCTCTTTGTTAGGGGGTGGGCCACCGGCCAGCAAGGGCGACTCGCCGCGCCAGCCGCCGGATAGGACGGTCAACGTCGGCAGTAGATAGCCTATCAGCAGTAGTCCGGTAACGGCGGCTAGGCCTCGGGTGAGCCAAGACGTTGTTTTGAACTGTTTGATCGCCAGCCAGCCGTACGCTACGGCCACACCGGCCCAAGTAGCCAGCAGCGGCTCAAAGACGATGAAATGTTTGTTGCGCAGCGGTCGATGGAGCAGCAGCATAATCGCAGCCAGAGCGAACCAGAGCAGCAGCGTGTAACGGTCTTTGGTTTTATGGATGAACATCTGAATAAAACCGACCAGGGCCAACGGCAGCAGCCACAGGTTATCTTGGACAAACTCATTCAATCGGCTGAGGCTGGAGGCCCAATAGTTAGCATCATCCATAAAGGCTTCACGGGCGGCAAAATGTTGACCTAACGTTTGATCATAGAGGGCTTGCAGATCGTACAAGAGGTAAAAAGCAGCAACCCCGATGAGCAAAGCTCCGCCCCAGATTAAGCCATCGACCACGAACTGCCGCCAGCGAAAGTTGCGCCAATTAAGCGCAAGGCCGTTGGAGGGCAGGGCAGCCTGGATCAAAATAAAAGCAATGATGCCTGGAATAAAGGGAGCCTGGATTTTGGTTAACTGGCTAATCACCAGCGCCAGCGCCGACAGCGGCAGCAGCCAACGCCGGCCGCTGTCGCGATAGACCATGGCCAGCCAGACGGCAAAGACAGCGCCGGACATCGACATTTTTTCCGACAGGATGCTGCACGAGCCGAAGGACTCGGCAATGACAAAAGCCGCGACCAGACCGGCCAAAGCCGTGCTAAGATGGCGGGTGAGCAGAGCCACGGCGACAGCCGTGAGCAGTGCATAGCCAAAGGAGGCCCAACACAACCCGGCCAATGATGGCCACAGCGACCAACTGAGCGTGAGAAACAGCGGAAAGACGGGCGGATAGGTGATATAAATTTCCGAATAGGGTTCGTAGCCGGCCTGAATCAGGCGTAGCCACATCAAGTGGGTGGTCTCATCCACC
>JAGRBZ010000068.1 GCA_020433805.1 Anaerolineae bacterium | reverse complement strand
CTGTCGGTTAAAGAGCCAATTGATAATTTGGTTTTGTCGAACTCGATTCGGGCTTCGGTGCATGGGCTGGCAAAGACGCTCGCTTCACAATTGGGCAAAGATGGGATTACGGTCAATAACGTGATGCCCGGCTACACCCAAACTGACCGGGTCAACCAGCTTGTAGAAGTCAACGCTCAGAAAAGTGGTCGCAGTACGCAAGAGATATTGGAAGGATTGGCGGCTCCTATTCCCGTAGGTCGGGTGGGGCAGCCGGAAGAGTTTGGGGCGCTGGTGGCATTTCTGGCCTCAGAACGGGCCGGATACATTACCGGAGCATCCATTCCCATTGACGGCGGGCTTATTAAAGCCGCATTTTAACAAGCACTTTTGTAGCAAGGAGACACCCAATGGAACCTGAAGAAATTTTTGTAAAAGAAATTTTACCGGACGACTTGAAAGATCGACTTGACAATGGTGACGAGTTGATAGTGGTGGACATGCGCCAGGCCTGGGAATATAAAAACGGCCATATCCCCGGCGCAACCCACATGTTTGTGCAGGAGATGCCGCAGCGTATGAATGAGCTGCCGAAAGACGTCGACATTATCTTTCAATGCTGGCACGGCAGCACCAGCCTCGATGCCTCGGCTTTTTTCATCGACAACGGCTGGGATGCCGACCGTATCTTTAGTTTAAACGGTGGTATGGGCGGCTGGGTACAAACGCACGGAATGGATAGTTTGGAAAAAGCGTAGATAGAGATTAGAGACTGGAGACTGGAGATTAGAAGATTAAGCGATTTCTCCGCGTCAATCATCTAATCTCCAATTATATGATGACGGAGCGAGCCGCAAGCGTCAGGTGAGAACGACCGGGGCAGACCCGCTCTGCATCTGAGGATGCTTCGCTTCTCGGTCAAACGCCCAATCTCTAATCTCCAGTCATCTAATCTCCAGTCTCCCAATTCCTCAGGAAAGCATAACGTACTCCAACTCTTTTAAGCGGCGGCGGAATGCTTTTTCTTTGCTGCTGGGAATGACCAGCGTGCGATTGGTAATTGCATTGCACATTTTCCCCAACACCGGATCTTCAAGTGCCATCTCCAGTAGTTCGGCTGATTGAACGGTGATAAATAAAGCTTGGCTACTTGCTTTAAACATCGCGCTGTTCTCTTGTAGTTTCGTCAACCAGGTCCAGGCCTCGCTTGGCAGCGGGCCTTGATTGCGCTCCGTAAGAAAATCGGCGATTTGCTGCCAGGGGGTGCCTTCTTCCATAGAGGTCAGCAACTGCTGCGTATCGAGCCGATACTGCCCCTTTTTAACCCGTACGGCAACCTGTTCCAACTGATGCTGATCGTTTGGCGTTAACGCCTTAGGGTCAAGAAGTTTAACCTGCAAATCAGAGGAGATGGTAAACAGTGGAGGCGTCAGCGGCACGGAAGATAGGTATTCGCCGGCTTGCCCCAACAAGAACGCGCCCAAAGGATTGATACGAAAATAGCGCAGACCATCGTACAGGCTAATGTATCCATCGCTGAGGTAGCTGAACTCCATATCCAACGCCAGATTGGCCTCTTGCGGTGCAGTGAAGGCTAAATCGACCGCGCCGATGGAGCCGAGATATTCCCAAATAATAACATTGATATACAGCCCCTTGACCACCGTCCAGTAAGTACTGCCCTGTAAATCGCCATAATCTCTGGAGCCGATGTAGAGATTGCTATAGTAGCTGGTTTCTACGTCAAAATCGAAGTGCCAAATTTTGATAGCCCGATAGAAATCCTGGATGTCAATCCATTCGTTGGTAGGACACCACGATAGAGCCTCGATCACGGCTTCACGGCGTTTGGCGGGAGGTGTGAGCGATGTTTGGCGCGCCCCTACACCTTTTAAGCCGCCGATGCGATTTAACTCATCAAAGGTATCCTCATGGGTCCAGGTTTCAAAGGCTTCGAGAAGCAGTTCCGGATCTTGATCGTTGTAAAATTTCTGGCCGGTCGAAGTGAGTTGTTCTCGCCTCATCAAGTTGGCCCCTTCTGCAAAGCTGCTTAAGCCATTGGGCCGGATGGTATGATTGACCCGATATTTTTCGGGCAATGTCAAAAAATCGCTCTCCATGAGATTATCAAGGAGCTTGCTCACGCTGCTTTTGGTGAGATTACCGGATGATGTCGAGGTGGACAACTCGTTTTGTTCGACCATCCGCAGATAAGCCAGCAGATCGTGCCAGCCGCTCTGCTCAGTTTCAACACAGATCAAGTTGGCCTCGTGGCCGTAAGCGGTTTCAACCACATCCGGAATATCGGCCGCGCCGTGCAGTCGGAATTTTTCCGGCGGCGATATTAAACCTTCTAACAGGGGTATCATATCTTGCGGCACGCGGTTGTTATAGATAAACAGATCGAGCATAATAGGCTCTACTTGCCAAAACCAGCGGCTTTTGGGTCGTTGCGGCAGCGAGCCGTATTGGGCGATAAAGGCGTTGCCGTCAAATTCGCCCCCGTTGTGAACCGCCGAGGAGATCGCCTTTCTTGTTAACTCGTCAAGCAGGAGCCATAGCACATTTAACGTCTCGCGAGACGTCAAGGTTTTATGGAGACAATTGACAAGGTCTTGTTTACGCAAGCGGCCCTGGCAGAGATCAAGCATATTGACCAAAAGCTGCAAATCGCTTTTGTTGATGGCGTTTAAAGTTTCAGATAGTTTCATGATGTTTTTGGTTAGGTTGCTGGTTTAATAGATGGTTAGGTTGATGGTTTGATAGTTTGTTGGTTTGTTGGTGGCTGCGTAAGTTGTGTCCTACCGACTGCCGAACGGTTCCTACCACAGAAAAATGACTCCTACCGACTGCCGAACGATTCCTACCGCAGAAAAATGACTCCTACCGACCGCCGAACGGTTCCTACCGCAGAAAAATGACTCCTACCGACTGCCGAACGGTTCCTACCATTGCTAAATCGTTCGTACCATCGCCGAATTGTTCGTACCACGCACTGAGTCGTTCGTACCGTTCGCCGAGCCATCCGTACCGCCGCCGAACCACCTGTACCGTTCGCCGAACGGTTCGTACCACCGCCGAGTCGTTCGTACCACGTGCTGAGCCGTTCGTACCGTCGCCGAAGCAATTACGGCCTAAACCCTATAATTATGACGATGAAGAATCATCCTCTGTCGATGTCGGCTGGTCGCCGAAAGCGGTTTTGAGCGCTGTTTCGGTGACGGCCTCATAGACTGGACCAAGGGTATCGAGTAGGTCACGATCAAGAAAGGTCGGTTGGCCGAGGCGCTTGAGAATAGGCAGTTCGGTTTGAGGCGGTTTGATGGCCGTTTTGAAACGCGGCGGCTGGCTTGGTCCCCAAAAATCATCAAGGGTTTCCGAAAGCGGTATCACCATTTCTTCGACGCTAGCCTCATCCTCGTCGGTATCGGTGTGGCGGCTGCGTAAGGCGTCCAGGATTTGCTCTTGGGTGCGTCCCCGCAAGCGAAAGAGCATAAAGGGATCTTCATCGAACCGTTCGCCCAAAATATAATGGACGGCGGCCACGTGCTTGCAGGGATTGGCCCAGTCGGGGCAGCTACATTTCGTTGTTAATTCGGCGCTTGTGCCGGGGAACAAACTGACGCCAACCTGGGTGAACACGTCCTCAATATCCTGCGGCATCTCGCCGGAAAGAAGTTGGGCCGTGAAGATGGCTTGGTCGGCCAGCGCATCGATAACGGCATCCCACTGGGCTTTGGTCAGTGGCGTAATATCGAGCGATACCTGATAGGGCGTTGAGCGTGAGCCTTGCACTTTGGCCTTAATACCGCTCTTGGTCTCTTCGATAGATAGAATTTGGCCCTGGCGCGCGTACCGTTTGCCGCGCCGCAGCCGACCGGCATCGATCAATTTCTCCAGAGTATCGATCCAGCGCTTGGCCCACCAGTTTTTTACAAACTTACCCTTCTTACTGCGAGCTTTGATTCCCTCATCCGTCTTGATAGGCTCGCTGGGGTGGAAGTATCCATAATAATCATAGCGGCTCATCCGACTGCCTCCTGTCGCAAGGTAACCATATCGCGCAGTTCATTGGTGGACAGCTCGGTCAGCCAATTTTCACCACCGCCGACCACGCTTTGCGCCAACGCTTTCTTATCCTCAATCATTTTATCGACCATCTCTTCCATGGTACCGATACAGACAAATTTGTGAACTTGGACGTTCTGTTTTTGGCCGATGCGAAAAGCGCGGTCGGTGGCCTGGTCTTCAACCGCCGGATTCCACCAGCGGTCGAAGTGAAACACATGGTTGGCCCGCGTCAGGTTCAAACCTGTGCCGCCCGCCTTAATCGACAGAATAAAAATCGGCGGGCCGTTGGCATCTTCCTGAAAACGCTCAATCATCACCGCCCGCTTTTTGGGCGAGGTGCCGCCGTGTAAAAATTGAGCCGGTACGCCCAAACTCTCTTGTAAATGGCTTTTGAGAAAATGGCCCATTTCAGCAAATTGGGTAAAAATCAGCACCCGATCATCTACTGAGACGGCTTCTTCCAGCATTTCGGCCAGTCGCTCTAGCTTGCCGCTGCGCCCCGTTTCTTTGCGAACATTGAGCGGTCGACCGTTGCCCATTTGGTGTAAGAACTGGGCCGGATGGTTGCAAATCTGTTTAAGCTTCATCAGCATACCCAGCACGATACCACGTCGTTTGATACCGTCCGACTCGGCTACCTCTTGCATGGCCGACTGAACGACCGATTCATAGAGGGTCGCCTGCTCTTCACTGAGATTGCAATAGACCTTCATTTCCTGTTTGTCGGGCAAATCTTGAATGACGGACGGATCGGTTTTGACCCGGCGCAGAACAAACGGTGAAACCATCTTGCGTAGATTTTGGGTGGCTTTCTCGTCATTATAGCGCTCGATGGGGAGCGCAAAGCTTTTGCGAAACTTTTGCCGCGAGCCAAGATAGCTGGGGTTGAGAAACTGCATAATCGACCACAACTCCGACAGCCGATTCTCTACCGGTGTGCCGGTTAGGGCCAGCCGAAACTCGGAGTCGAGTTGTCGAATGGCCCGGGTCTGTTTAGCATCGGGATTTTTGATGTTTTGGGCTTCGTCCAGAATTAAGCCAAACCAATTCATCTTTTGCAGCGTCTCGCTATCGCGCCGCGCGAGCGCATAGCTGGTGAGCACCATATCGCGGCTTTTGGCCTCGCTGATAAAGGCATCGTCGCGCAGACGGCTGCTGCCCTGGTGGGTCATGGTTGTTAACGTAGGAGCAAAGCGCTCGATCTCTTTAGCCCAGTTGGCTACAACTGAAGTAGGGCAGATGAGCAGCGTCGGGGCGGGCAGTTCGCCGTCCTCTTCTTTTTTACGCAGCAGCATGGCAATCGTTTGGATAGTTTTGCCCAGGCCCATATCATCGGCCAAACAAGCGCCCATATGCCAACGCCGGAAGAAATCGAGCCATGAGTAACCGTAAAGCTGATAGGGACGCAGTTGGGCCTGAAGGCTGTCGGGCTGGGGCAGCTCTTCCAGTTTTTCATTGCCGGTAAAGCGTTCCATCCAGTCCTTAAGCCAGCCTTCGAACTCCACATTTTCGACGGGGAGGCCTTCTACCGTTTCGTCCGTGCCCAGGCCGATGCGCATTGCTTCTTGCATGCTCACATCAGCTTCGAGATCCTGTTTCTTCCAAAATCTAATCGCAGCTTCGATTTGTTCGGGATCGAGCTGAACCCATTGTCCGCGAATTTGAACCAAAGGTGATTTTAGAGAGACCAGGTCTTTAAACTCTTCTTGCGTGAGCGTGGTATCACCAAGCGAAAGCTCCCACTTATAGCGAATTAATTTTTCAAAGCCGACATCGCTTTTTGGAATAGCATCATTACCCTGGCTAGACCGGTTGGAGGACATTCTCAAACGAACGCCCAGCCGTGTACCGGGTTTGTTCCACCACGGTGGCACGAGCACCCCAAAGCCGCTCGCTTCTAACAAGGGCGCACTCTCGCGCAGAAAATCAAATGACTCCTGGGTTGAGAGGGGTAATTTTGTAGGATGAGAGGTTTTCAACCCCTCGGTGAGGGGCGGGAACAATCGAGCGGCAAAGCCCAAACCTGTCAACAACTTTTCTTGAGGTTGCTCAAAACGGCGATTCAGTGTGTTCAACACGCTGCCTTTGCTCTGCCAAACCTGCTGAGCAGCAACGAGCAGGCTGGGATCATCGCGGGCCTGAAGCAGGTAATGAAGCTGCCAGCTTTTATCTTCTTCATCATTATCTACTTGCTGCGATGGGGCTTCCAGGCGAAAAGCCACGCGGAAAGTTTTATCGCCGGAGACGTGCAGGTTGCGCAGCCAAAGGCGATGGCTCTCGCTAAGGTGTTTAAGTTGGGCCGGCGAAGCGGCAACGTTGGGATCGTTGGACACAAGAGCCTGTAACCAGGCGTAAGCCGGATCATTGCCCAACCGCAAGAAGTTGGCGTCGTTGCTCCACTGGCGGGCCAACGAGTCGGTTAGGGTGTTGAGAAACGTATCTAAAATCAGCCTCGGCGAGGGAGCCTCCTCCGGCTTTTTGGCTTCGGCTCGACAGAGCGGCGGCATCGACTCCAACAGTTGCGCCAGGCGAGGGCCGTCTTGCGTGCCGTCGAGCACCGGCATCCAGCGGGCATGGAAGGTATTTCCCCTGGCATCGGCTTGAGCCAGCGTAGGCAGCAATTTTTGCTGCGACAGGGCTTCTAACACCAGATTACTGACAAGCTGCCAATAAAAAGTATCCGCACCGATAGCCAGTTGGGGTGGTCTATTATCAGGCGCAGGCAGGTTGAGGAGAACTCGAAAAGCCTCAACCGGCGAAAGCCAAAGTCCGGTTACCAGCCAAGGTGACAACACCGGCGGTTTATTATCGTCCAGTTCCCAATCATGAATAAGTTGGGGCGAGGGTTGAGGGTTACTGCCGATAGAGGGCAGCAGCAGCGTTATAACATTAAATTGGTCTGCCGGAGTCGTGATCTTGAGCGCTTTGAAGAGGTCGCGTACGGTTTCCGTATCGATACAAAAAGGATGTGGATTGCCTTTGCGCTTTCTTCCTTTTGCAGCGGTGTTCAGATCTGCTTCGGAATTTTCCGCCCAAAAAAGCACACCTGCCTCATCGGTTGGCAAGGTAGGATAATGCCAGTGTGCGTGCAGCACGTGCATGGTAAATCTCCAAAATTCCCATTAATTCAAACTAAATGTTAATTATAACACGCTCTTGATGCTTACTCAAACATTTTCGTAAATTAAGCGTAAAGGTGCAAAGTTCTATGCTTTGGTATATAATCCCTTCAATTGCAATTTTCCACGTACTTGGACCACTTTCATTTTCAAACTTTTTACTAACTGTTTTTTGGTCAAATCTTTATGAAGCTTTGATACATTCAATTTGGGCGTCATGCGGGTTTGAATAAAAAGCTATTCAAAGCCGCCAGTCAAAACTTTCATTTGGGGAAAATTTATGAGACAAAAACTCCTAGCGTTGGGCGTGGTGAGCGGCCCTCTTTTGCTTATTTCTGCCTGCACTATAGCCATGCTATTTACATGTATGTTGGGCTGGCTGCTTTCAGGGCCGGATACCGAGGCGGGTTTGGTTCGCATTATGCAGCTTGCCCCGTTGGCCACACCGCAAGCCTATTTTACGCAATCGACTGAAGCACCTGCTCAAAATACGGAAGCGGCTTTCCAGCCCCCAGCCAGCCAAAATGTGGTTGAGCCTGAACCCGTTGATGAAGCTGTTCTCGCAGCCCATCAAGAAGTAGAAGATGCTCTCGGTTTTTCATTACCTATTGGCTCGGTCAACTCGATCACGCATGAGGGAGTTGCTACGCGGTTGGTTATTCCCCAGCTCAATCTTGATGCGCCGATTGTACTGTCCCCGATTGAAAATCAAACCTGGAGGGTTGAAGATTTAGGTACAGATAAAGTAGGTCATTTAGAGGGCACAGCCCCCCCAGGCTCGGCCAGCAACATTGTACTGGCGGCCCACGTTACGGTTTCATCCGGCGTCTACGGACCTTTCGCCAAATTGTCCACCTTACAACCAGGCGACCAAATCTACGTCTATTATGGGGAAGAAATTTTTGAGT
Organism: Anaerolineae bacterium; assembly: GCA_020433805.1. Classification (GTDB taxonomy): domain Bacteria; phylum Chloroflexota; class Anaerolineae; order 4572-78; family J111; genus JAGRBY01. The sequence continues at coordinate 20,351 of JAGRBZ010000068.1, read as the reverse complement.
ACGTTATTGATGAGTACCAAACGGTCGATCGCACCGCAATTGAGGTGACCCATCCGACCAACCAGGGCCGGGTAACTTTAATTACGTGCAGTAATTGGAGCAGTGCTGAAGGTCGCTACATCGAGCGGCTGGTGGTTACAGGGCATCTAAACCAGGGTTAGCATTGACGTTACACGTGTGGAGTGGCTTTTTTTTTACACAATAGGTGGTTTGTCATTCAATCTTTCTCGTGCTAAACTCCTTAGCCTTAAGGGCTGCTCTCGGCTACCGGGGGCAAACTTTAACTTAAGATATATTGGGGATTGAATGCAAAAAAAGTTATTACTCATTGTGAGACAAGCCATCTTTTTTATGCTGATGGCTATCATTACTGTTGGTTTAGCGCCTTCTTCCGACTTAATCGCCGCTCCGGCCCAACAGGGCGAAGACATTGGAGTCATAAGCTCGCCCGGCAGCAACACGGCAGTTCAAGGTGTTGTGGCGGTTGTCGGCAGTGCGGATCACCCTTCTTTTCAATTTTACATTGTTGAATTTTCACCTGAGCCGTCATCCGGCGATCAATGGCAAATTATTGGTGCAATCCGTGAACAGCCCGTTATCAATGGCGAGCTTGCAACCTGGGATACGACCTCTCTTCCTGACGGCACCTACACTTTACGCCTGCGCGTTGTGCGGCTAGACGGCAACTATACCGAAGCCTTCACCCAGCAGATTACTGTCGCAAACAGCCAGCCGGTAGCGACCGATACGCCCGTTCCGAATATCGAAGCCACCGATGAAACCGACTTTCCCGTAATAGAAGTAGAACCGACCATCACCCCTACCGACCTGCCGCCCACCCCCACCATCGTCATCGAACAGCCAATCGTCGATACGCCAACTCCGCGACCGGTAGCAACCAGCGCACCGTTAGAAGATCCGGATGAGGAAACATCGCTGGTGCCAACCGTACAAGGTTTCTCGGTTATCCCGCTGCGCGATGCCTGCTTATACGGCGGCGCGTTGATGCTGACAATTTTTATGCTGTTCGGATTTCTGTCGGCCTTGCGGGTATTGCTGAAAGAATTTAGAAACAGACAACGTTAAAACTAATCCGTCTAAACACGCATCATTATGCCTTTTTCCTTTCCACTATTCGGACGCCCTGACAACGAAAGCTCCACCGGCCCGCCCGAGTGGCTTATTGTGGGCTTGGGCAATCCCGGTCCAAAATATATCGATACACGTCACAACGCGGGTTGGCACTTACTCGACACCCTTGTGCGGGATAATTCGCAGTTTCGTTTCGATGAAAAACGTAACAAAGGGCTTGTTGCCCGCGCCGATCTAAATGGCATCCGCGTTGCCCTCTTAAAACCACAAACATTTATGAATTTAAGCGGCGAGGCCGTTGCGCCTATCGCTCGCTTTTACAAGATTCCACCCGAACGTATTGTTGTTGCGTACGATGACCTCGACTTGCCCATAGCCGCGCTTCGATTGCGGCTAAAAGGAGGGGCTGGCGGTCATAACGGCATGAGCAACATCATTCAACACCTCGGCACGAAGGACTTCCCCCGTATTCGGCTGGGTATTGGCCGCCCCTCGGGCCAAATGCCGCCCAAAGCTTATGTCTTACTCCCCTTTAAATCTGATGAGTGGGAAGCTATGAAAGTCACCTACGAACGTGGTGTCGATGCTATTAAAACCATCGTGACCGATGGCATGGAAATGGCAATGAACCGCTTTAACACCAATCCTTAGCCAGGTGGATTCTTTACGGAAAATAATGTATTATTAGATTCTAATGCTAATCTATTAAAGACATTGTATACTTTCAAAACCGCACAAACTGCGAAATTCCCACGAGTCACAATTTGGTGAGTGAGTTTTGAGAGAAGATAAATTTACTAAGGTCTGGCTTATAAAGAAACGGAGTAAATTTCTCACCAATGTAACTAAGGGAAGTTTAGAGAATCTTAGTTAAGTTTTTAGAGGTATATGTGAATGATGCGTTTTGATAAATTTACGGAGCGGGCCCAGGATGCGGCAATGCGGGCTTATGAAATTCTTCAACGATACCAACACTCGCAAGCCGACACCGAACACCTTTTGCTAGCCTTATTAGAACAACCAAACGGTCTCGTTCCCGAGCTATTAGAAAGTATGAATATTGACCCCGAAGCGTTGACCGACCGGATAGATCAAATTCTATCGGCGTCACCCAAAATTGGTGGTGTGGTCAATATGGCGGTTGGGCAGGTTTATATTACACCACGGCTCAAACGGGTGCTGGATAATGCGCAAGAAGAAGCTAAAGCAATGCAGGATGAGTACATCTCAACCGAACATCTCTTCTTGGCCGTTTGCAGCGAGCGAGGCACGCCTTCGGCCCGAGTATTGCAAGAAATGGGCATTACCAAAAGCCGGGTCCACGATTCTATTGAAGAATTACGAGGCGGCCAAAAAGTTACCAGCCCTCAATCTGAAACCCGATACCGCACATTAGAAAAATATAGTCGTGATCTAACCACGATGGCTAGAGAAGGCAAACTTGATCCGGTCATCGGACGTGATAAAGAAATTTTGCGACTCATTCAAGTGCTGTCGCGCCGAACCAAAAACAACCCGGTTTTAATTGGCGAGGCGGGAGTTGGTAAAACCGCCATTGTCGAAGGGCTGGCTCAAAAGCTGGCCGATGATGATGTACCCGAAATTTTAATGGGCCGGCGGGTGGTTAGCCTCGACTTAGGGGCGATGATTGCCGGTTCGCGTTTCAGAGGCGAATTTGAGGAACGTCTCAAAAATGCACTAGAAGAAATTCAGCGCGCCGATGGTGAGATCATCCTTTTCATCGACGAACTGCATACCGTTGTGGGAGCCGGAGCGGCTCAAGGTGCTGTTGATGCCGGTAACATGATGAAACCGGCGTTGGCCCGTGGCGAGCTGCGCTGTATCGGTGCCACCACTCTGGATGAATTCCGCAAATACATTGAAAAAGACCCAGCTCTCGAGCGCCGCTTTGCGCCTGTTTTTGTCGATGAACCGACCGTTGATTTGGCTATCGACATGCTGCGTGGTTTGAAGCATCGCTATGAAGGCCATCACGGTGTTACGTACACCGACGAGGCTATCAAAGCAGCAGCGCGACTCTCCCACCGTTATGTACCGGATCGCAAGCTGCCGGATAAAGCTATCGACCTCATCGATGAAGCAGCCAGTAAGTTACGCGTGGCGATCTATTCGATGCCGGAAGATCTTAAATCAATGAAGAAAAAGTTGTCCAAGCTGCAACAAGATGAAGCCGAAGCGGGACAGAATCAAGATTGGGAACATGCCGCCCAGGTGAAAGCCGAGCGCCTGCGTCTGGAAGAGGAGTTCAATGATGCGCGCGAAACCTGGCGTCAGGAGAAAAACTTGGATGAAGTGGTCGAAGTCAGCGACATCGCCGAGGTGGTTTCCAACTGGACCGGTATCCCACTGCAAGATATGCTGCGCACAGAAGCGGCTAAGCTGCTCAATATGGAAGAAGAGTTGCATAACCGCATTATCGGCCAGGATGAGGCTATCATTGCCATCAGCGACGCTATCCGGCGCGCCCGTTCCGGGCTAAAGGACCCGCGTCGCCCTACCGGCAGCTTCCTCTTCTTGGGTAGCTCCGGTGTCGGTAAAACCGAACTGGCGAAAGCATTGGCTGCATTCTTATTCGATGATGAGGATGCCCTGTTACGCATTGATATGAGCGAATATCGCGAAGGACATACCACCAGTCGCCTCTTCGGCTCACCGCCCGGCTATGTCGGTTATGATGAGGGCGGACAGCTTACAGAGGCCGTTCGACGCCGACCTTATCAAGTGGTCCTCTTCGACGAAATCGAAAAGGCGCACCCGGATGTTTGGAATGCGCTGCTGCAAATTCTGGAAGATGGCCGCCTAACCGACGGTCAAGGCCGCACGGTTGATTTTACGAATACGGTCATCATTATGACCAGTAACGTCGGCACCGCATTTGGGGCGAAAGGTGGCACCATCGGCTTCCGCCAACAGGGCGATACCGGCACCTTTGACGATAAGCGTCTCAAAGGCGATATTCAAGACTCGCTGCGGAAACACTTCCGACCGGAATTTTTGAACCGGATTGATGAGATCATCATCTTCCATACGCTAACTACCGAACACGTGGTGAAGATTGTCGATATGCAAGTCAAAGAAATTGCTGAGCGCCTGAGCGAACATGACATCATCATCGAGCTGACGGATGCCGCTCGAAACTGGCTGGCTGAAGAAGGGTATGATCCGGCCTTTGGTGCTCGACCACTGCGCCGCACGCTACAAAAGCAGGTTGAGTCGCCGCTTTCGGTTCGGCTACTGCAAGGTGAGTTTGAAGCGGGTGACATTATCGTTGTCGACCACAATGAGGAAGAAGGATTAACCTTTATCAAGAAAGAGCATCTCGTGGTTGAAATGCCCACCAATGTAGAAGTTGAAGAATAAATCGTTGTAGAAAATTGATGTAAAAAAGGCCGGTGCGAAGACAGCACCGGCCTTTTTATTTGCCTGTTTCATTCTGCTACTTTTAAGGTCCCCAAGTCGATCCATTGACCGACAGTTTGTTGGTCCTCCTTCACAAGCTGGACCTGCAATCGATAATTAGCCGACGGAAAATCCTCAGGAATCCAGAGAGCATGGTTGTCACGAACCCGTTCTCCGGCAGACCACTGTCTGGTTGGATATCGCCCGTAGGACGGTTGCTCCGCCTGTTCGAGCACAATGTTCCCTTGGGCATCGACAAGTTGAAGAGCAACCACATAATTTTCAGTTGGGGCAGCTTTTGTCTCCCAAAACAGCGCCACACGCAAAAAATCATTGCGGATAATCTGATCGCGCTCCGGCGTTGCTCCCAAAAGTTGAAGTTCATGATTGAGATCAACGCTATGCGGCCATTGAATGTTGAGTTCTGTTAACGTCGGGGGGCGGGTTGATGGTTTGATGGTAACCGGAATCGCAATGACATCCGGCCATTCCGGGTCGCCCCCCTCCAGAACCGGCAGGCGCTGCCAGGTGAGCGGATCATATAATCCGGTCGTTAAAAAGTAATCGCCGGGTGGTGTTCCAAATGGTACAAAAATGGGGTGAGCATCGTGTACAAAGCCCCACGGCTGCCAATCGGTAACGGGCAGCCCGCCAGGATGTAGATTATCCTGTCCAGCGTAAAGGTGGCGCTCGACATCGACTAACTGTGCCAGAGCACTAAAAGGCGTCATCGTCGGTTGGCGAGCCTGCCAGTATGCCGTAAGATCAAATGCTTGTCCCGGTTCGATTTCCATCTGCGGCAAATCATAGCCCAGCAGTTGAATTTGATTGCCAAAATTGACCTGGCGGGAGACATCGACGCCGGTAACGGTTGTGCCATCAAAGGTGTGTTTAAGGGCAGTATCGAAGTTATCAAAGTAGAGCGTTTTGAGCAGAATAAATGCCGCAGCCAACAAAACCATACCAATAAGCGAAGAATATAACGGAGATGGAGCAAGACTATACGTTTCGCGATCATCAACCGAATATCGACTTCGCATTACTCTTATTGACAGAAAACCGACGATGAGTACCAGCGAGACAATCGATATCCCATTCGCAAGCCACCGTATAAGCGTGTTTTGAAAATTCAGACGAATTTCGTGACGGCCGGCCGGGACATCGAGTCGAATAAGACCCCGTTCGCTAAACGGCGTTGTCGGCACCGGACGATTATCAATTTGAGCACTCCAACCAGGGAAATAAAAGGTGTGAAAAATGGCCTGAAACGGCTCCGGAGAGTCGATAACAATTTGTGTGGTGTTAAAGCCGTACTGGCTCGATACGAGTACGGCTCCAGAAGGAAGATAGGTAGCATCAAGGCGCTCAATCGTACTGTTTGCTTGATACATCGGCTCGAGCGGCGACTCGCGCGGAATGTTTTCAACCCAGATGGGCAAATATTCGCCGAAAGAGGTCGAACCGATGACTCCGCTGCGATGTTCATAGACCATCATATCGAGCAGGGTCGGTTCACTGGAAAGTGCGCTATTGTAGCGTGGATAAAGTAGCGGGACGGCCGTAAAAAATAGTATTCCTAGCCCAATAGGCATCAGCCACAAAGCAAATCGATCAGGGAGCATCGCAATAGCCGTTCCAGCCAGAATAGCGAGCATAAAAGCCGCCGGGCCAAGCATGCGATGGGGAAATTGGGTAAACTCAAGAAACGGCAAGCGTTCCCAAAGTGGCTGAGAGATAGGGAGCATCATAAAAACAGCCCCAATCAGGATAACGACAGCAAGGAGAACGACTGCAATTTGCGGTGGATTTGGGTCGGATTGATTGCTTTGCCAAAACCTTACTGCGCAGGCCAAACAACCGATAACAGCGAGCAGGATCTGAGCGACGCCCAATGTCAACGGGAATTCCGGATTGAGCAGACCGGTATTCGCCGCTTCCGGGAACGAGACAAGATCGCTTAATGTCACGAAATTAAAACGAAAATCGAAATCGGGTGACGTAATAACGCGATGAACTTGAGCAAACTGTTGTTCGAAAACAGCGGGAAGGAGAAAAAACGCTGCCAAACCTATCCCTAACGCCAGGGCTAAACCAAGAGGAATAATGATTTGACGAACACCAAGAAGCGTTGCTGACTCCTGCGATGCTCTATCATTTTTGTCCTGTCGCCATCCAGAAATAAATCCTGTCAGCAGACCAATTATTAAATACAGAAGCAATACCGGGAAAAAAAGTAGCGTTAAGGTGTTATGCGTAAGCAGTGCCAAACCGAGAATAAGCGCCGTTATCGGCACCCAAATGGTTCGTGCCGTTTGGCCGGTCGGCCAGAGAAGCCGACCAAAGGCCCAGAAAACGAAAGGATATAGCGCCATCGCCCAGGCTGCCGGTAGGCCACCGCGTGAAAAGCTGTTAAACAGTTGGAACGGAGCATATACGTAAGCCACTCCCGCCAGAAGCGCCGCGTCGGGTCCAAATCGATCCTTGACAAATAGAAATGTTCCGGTGCCGGACAGAAGTAGCGCCACCATGAACGAAATATTAAAAGCCACGACGATTTTACTGCCTGCACTCAAGGCTAAAGTAACATAGTAAGAGAGTGGCGCATAGAAGACAAACAGAGGAAAACCGTAGCCATAAGCCAAATCGGGCAGCCAGCGAGGAAAAAATGCGCCTTGTTCGATAGCGTGCTCAAGCGCGACCAGCCGGTAGATGTGGAGTAATCCGTCGGCGCTTTCGGTGATGGTGGGTTGAATGAGCGGTGTTACCGCCGGGATGATAAAGAGCCAGAGCAGAAGGAGCCGCGGATCAATCCAAGCTTGTAAGCGATGGAAAAAATGATTTGGAGATGGAAGTTGTTTTTTTTCGGAGGGTAAAGAAGCCGCGTAAAACGTAAAACGTAAGGCTGTTTGTCTATCGAAAAAAAGGCGATACCATTTCACGTTTTACGCGGGGAAAGTCTACTTAGGCATTTCTTTTAAGGCATAATAAGCTGGAGCCGCGGTTAATTCCGGGTAGGTGGGGTAAACAACGCTCCAATAAGTTTGCTCATCTTGCATGGTCCAGGTGGGATCAGCCACATAAATTAGGCTCATCACGCCGATCCAGGGCTGCCAATTGGCTTTGGCATATTCGTACGCTCGTACAAAATATTGGGCCTGCTGTTCCGGCGAAACGGCGTGCCATTTATAGGGCGAATCAGGGCGTGGATCAATAGTCCAGCCAAACTCCAACAGAACGACCTGCTTGTCGGCATCGTTGTTTTGAACCATGATTTCGCGAACATCTTCTACGTGGCGGAAACCATATACCCGACGCAGTTCTTCCGGCACATTATTGGCTGCTTCAAAGTCACCAGGGTTGGCCAAACCGGGCGTTTGGGCAATTTCAGCCGGATCGGTCTCCGGGGGTGACGCATATCCAGGCCCGTGCGCCCCCAGTGCGTCGAAATAAGGCGCGGCACCGGCATCGTACATTTCTTGAATGTAATACGTATCCGGGCGAGCGACATCATCATTACGGGTGGTCGGAGCCATACCGGCGCTGATAATGATAGGGTACGGATCGACAGCTTTGATGGATTCATAGGCGATCTTGAGCATCGCGGTGTATTCGGCAGCATTGGGCGGGCGATTGCCCCACTCACGCGAAAGGTTAGGTTCATTCCAAATTTGATAAGCATCGACCCGACCTTTATAGCGCGTGGCAACGGCCGTTATGAAATCGGCAAAATCCTGCATATTTTCAGGAGGGCCAACTTCCGGGAAGCCACCACCGGCCCAAGGCGGCTGAACGCCTAAGCGGGCAATGACTTTAAGGCCGTGGGCATCGATTTGATCCATAATACGATCTGTCTTTTCCCAGTTAAAGCCCCCTTTTTCGACAGGCTCAATTTCTCGCCAAGGAAATTCCTGCTTAACCCAGGTAAAACCGGCGTCTTCAACCAACTTTAAATCGCGATCGGCAATTTCTTCCTGCCAGTAGAGAAAGACCTGCATACTATAATCCGGTGAATTCATAGTAACCGGAGCCGTGTTCATTACCGGAGTAACGGATGATTCAGTCACCGTTTCAGTGTTCTCTGTTTCAGCCGGAGCCGGTTCTTCCGAGGCGGCTTCAGGCTGATCAACCACGGGTTCAGCCGGTTCTTCAGGTTGCTCTATTACTTCATTTTCAACAGGTTCAGCTTCTACCGGTGCAGATTCAGCCTCAGCGGGCGATTGACCGGTATCGGTGTCAGAGAAGCGCACCACTTCAAAGGTGGGTGTAGGCGAGGCTTGGGCCGCTCGCCCACCGGGTTCGTAAAAGGCAAAAGCCCAGATGGCAAAGCCTGCTGCACATACCAGAGCACCGGCGATAACTAACCCGCCGACGATGGGCAGCAGCAGCATAAAATTAAAACCATTCTTTTGGGGTTGCATAAAATCTTTCCTCTAAAAAAAGTGGGGGCGAGCATCGACTTCGCCCGCCCCTCGCTTATTAAGTGTCAATGACGATCTACTTGGGCATCGCCGCTAAAGCATCGTACGTGGGAGTACCCGCAATACCAAAGTTGGCCAACTCGGTGTTGCCGGAGGTGATATTGTAATCTAAATTCCACAGGAACATTGTGCCAACCCAGCCCCACTCTTTGCCTAACTGATAGGCTCGAACGGAGTGTTGCGCCTGAACTTCCAAAGAGTTTTCTTGGGCAAAAGTAAAGCGCTCATCTCCGGTAAAGCGCCAGACCGGCCAGCCGAATTCTGTCGGCCAGATGGTTTTGTCGCCGTCACCGTTTTCAACCATTACCCGGCGATACTCTTCCATGGTGTTGCGGAAGAAGAAGCTGCGGTGATCGTCGAAGCCACGGTTGGGATCATAATCACCACCCTGAAAAAGAGCGTCAGGGGGATTAGCGAAACCGCTGGGGTGTGCTCCCACTGCATCGAAGAACCCTTTAGCTCCGTTAGCATACATTTGGCGCAGATACTCTACATCGTCGACCGCGGCCGGGAATGGTGCGCCGGTGGGAGTCATGGCCCCACTAACCACAATCATATCGGGGTTAACCGATTTAATCGCGGTGTAAGAAACTTTCAACAGCTCGGTATATTTCGCCGCGTCGATGCGTCCCTGACCACCGGCTTCGTAGTACAAATTCTGTTCGTTCCAAACTTCAATAGCTTGCGCCTTGCCTTTATACCGATTGGCGACACGCCCGACAAACTCAGCATATTTGAGCGGGTCTTGGGGCGGCCCCTCAACTGACTTATCATCATCCGGAGGTCTGGCCCAATCAGGTGCTTTGGGAATACTTAGAAGCACTTGAATGCCGTTGGCATTGTAAGCATCAATGATGTTATCCCACATCCCAAAATTATAGGTTCCCGGTGATGGTTCGACATCTTTCCAGGCCATTTGGAACTTGACCCAGTTAAAGCCCATCCCCTTGATGAGAGCAATTTGATTGGCTGTATTGCCACGGGGATCGACCTGAATTCCGTAACCAAAAGGTAAATTGCCCACGGCTGAAGCCACAGGCGGAGGCGCAGCAGCAGCCGGTTGAGAGGGAGCCGCTGCGGGTGCTTGGGACTGAGCCGGAGCAGCCGCTTGAGCGGGAGCCTCTTCTTCCGCTTCTTCTTCAGGCTCTTCGGTAGGCTGCGGGGTAGGTGTTGGCTCAGGCGTAGGTGACGGAACCGCCGTAGGCGTTGCCACAAGAACGGCGACACCACCGCGATCGACGTTTTCAGAACCGGTTTGGTTCGACTTAATAGCCGCGACAATTTGGTACGATCCACCCGCATCGGGAGCCGTCCAGGTGTAGTCGGGAGCGCTCAAATCAACTACTTCTTCAGCAATCAAGCCGCCATCTTGGTTTTTTACTTGCCAAACTACAGAGTATTGGTTTTCAACGGGGGGAATAACCAGATCGGCAAATTTTTGCACCACGCCGCGTACTTCCGGTGTGGTATCTGCATCTAACAGATTTTGAATAGCAACCCCCCGCAGATTGTATTGGGCTACAAATTGCAGCTTACGTGAGATACTAGCCGCGTTTTCGAGAAAAATGGTATGCTGAACATTGTTATCATCCAAGTAGGCATACCAATACGTGCCACTGTTCGTATCAAACTGAACACCGGAGGAAGCAGGTATGCCTGAAAGGGTAAATTGAACGCCCTGCCCCGGGCCGACTACATCTTCGCCCTGAGAAATGGTTGCTGCCCCCAAGGGTTCAATAGCATCCTGATATGAGATATTGCGGGTTATGCCATTCACCTGCTCAGAGCTATCTGTGGAGAGCAGCAGTTGAATTTTATAGCGACTGATTTCGCCCGTGGCCCAATTGAGCATGGCTTCCATCTGTCCTCCATCGGCATAGGCTCGGGGATCAGGGAGAGCAGGGACTTTCACAACATTAGCAATGCGACCAATGGCGCGCCAATCGTAGGCTCCGGTCTCCCACGAGTCTGCCGAAACCTGAAGCGGCTCTTCAACTCGAACAGAGAGTTGGGCCCGGGGCGGTAGCGCCTGGCGCAACTGCTCTAAGTAGCTTACAAACTCGCGCTGTAGATTAGGGTTGATGCCGCGATAATCAATGTCAACACCGGCAACACCACTGCCTTCTACCAACCCGACGATAGCCTGAATGTTTTGGTCGCGTGCGGCATTGTCGATAAGCATATTATCGACCAAATCTGATCGAATCGAGCCATCATCAAACCAGTTGCGAATGGTAGGAATAACGGTAGCCGGACCGAGCATAATTTCATCGGGAACCTGCTCCAGATTACCCACCAATCGCCCGCCGACATCCAGATAGACGCCTTCAGGATTTATCTCAACCAATGTATCCTGTAACTCTTCCGGAAAAGGTGAGGAAATCTCATAATCGGATGAGATATTGGGATTGACCGCCTGAGTTTGCATGGCAACGATTGATTCAGGCGTAAAGTCAAGATTCGACTCGAATGCATCTTCGGCCAGAATTTTTTGGCCCGGTATCCATTCCCAGGCGTCACCATTCCACGAATAAAGATCAAGCGTGGCATACGGTTCCGACTCGTTGGGGATGGGAAGCTTAAGCACCATCTGTTCCGGCGAACGGCCCTTAATCTGAATACGATAGAAAGGGCTTTTCATTACCAAGTTGGGAGGAATATTCTCGGCGGCGGCTAACAGGCTACTGCTGGCTGCCCCTTCAAGAAATAAGCTGCGTGGCACAGCCGATAACTTCACCCGAAATGAGCGGTTAACCCCTTCGGCAGGAAATGTAACTTGGGTCCCATCCGGGTCTTGAATAGCGCCTCCATCACGGCCAATGCTATCATAACCGAAGCTGAGCAATCTGTCCGCCAAAGAGATAGGCGGCAAAAGGAGTGCGCTTAAAATCAGGAGGGGGATCAAAATAAAATTGATCACAATTCCACCCAGGCGACTCTCAAGTATAAGCTCAAATGGATTAGCCATTCGATTTGAGTTTGACGACATCTTTCCCTCTTCTTTCCTTCACTGTCGACCGAGGCGCATCTCGGTCGGCTTTTAAGTTCCCAGTATTCCGTTTAGGTCACACCGCCCGGCAAGGTCTCTCAAAAATCCAGACCACTCCCGCAGCGGCGTCGATTAGTATAGAATAATACCCCAAAAAGGCAAAGTAGTTGGTTGGGATAGTTTGTTTGATGGTCAGTTAGTTGATTAGATTACTCATCGTCCAACTATCAACCTATCAAACAAGCCAACTATCCCTCTCTACTTGGGCATAGCAGCGAGTGCATCATAAGCTGGCGTTCCCACAATGCCAAAGTTTGCCAATTCGGTATTACCGGCGGTGACGTTGTAATCCAAATTCCAAAGGAACATCGTGCCAACCCAACCCCACTCTTTACCAAGCTGATAGGCTTGAACGGTGTAGTTCGCCTGCTGTTCGAGAGAGTTTTGTTGGGCAAAGGTAAAGCGAGCATCACCCGTAAAACGCCACACCGGCCAGCCGAACTCTGTCGGCCAGATAGTTTTGTCGCCATCACCGTTTTCAACCATCACCCGCCGATACTCTTCCATTGTATTACGGAAGAAGAAGCTGCGGTGATCATCATACCCGCGGGCCGGATCGAAATCGCCACCTTGATACAGCGCATCCGGCGGGTTGGCAAAACCGCTGGGGTGGGCACCAACCGCATCGAAGAATCCTTTAGCTCCGTTGGCATACATCTGGCGCAGATACTCAACATCATCCATTGCAGCCGGAGGCGGCGCACCGGTAGGAGTCATCGCGCCCGTAACGACAATCATATCGGGATTGGCCGATTTAATCGCGTTGTAAGAAAGCTTAAGTAGTTCCGTATAAATCGCAGGGTTGATTCGACCCTGACCACCGGCTTCGTAATACAAATTCTGCTCGTTCCACACTTCGATGGCCTGTACCTTGCCTTTATACCGTCCGGCCACAGCACCAACAAAGGTTGCATAGGTATTGGGGTCTTGCGGCGGCCCTTCAACCGACCGATCATCATCCGGAGGTCTGGCCCAATCGGGGGCTTTGGGAATACTCAGCAAAACTTTAATTCCGGAGGAGCTGTAGGAATTGATAACACTGTCCCATTCGCCCCAACCATAATCACCGGGGGAGCCTTCAACATCTTTCCAGGCCATTTGGAACTTGACCCAGTTGAAGCCCATGCCTTTAATTAATGAAATATTGGCGGTTGTATTCCCACGTGGATCAGCCTGAATACCATAAGCAAACGGTAAATTACCCTGAGCCGGGGCAACAGCAGCGACGCCTGTATCGGCAGGCGGTGGCTCTTCGGCAGGCGGCGGAGCTTCTTCCTCAACGGGAGCCGGCGGCGCAACGACAACCGGCGCTGGTGGCAGTTCTTCGGTTGGCTCTACCTCCGGAGTGGGTGACGGCAGCGGTGTAGGGCTTGGCTCCGGAGTGGGTGTCGCGACTAAGATGGCCACATTTCCACGTGGCACGGCCGCAGACGTATCCCGGTCTGAGGCAATCGAAGCAGCTACCTGATAGGCTCCGCCCCCTTCAGGCGCAGTCCAAGAGTAGCTGGGGCTGCTCAAATCGACAATTTCTTCGGCGATGACGCCGCCATCTTCATTTTGTACGCGCCACACCACCGAGTACTTACTTTCCACCGGCGGGATGACAAGATCGAGGAATTGGCTCATCACCGACCATACTTGGGCATCGTTGCTTTGGTTGAGGAGATTTTCCATCGCCACACCGCGCAAATTGTACTTGGCCACAAATTGCAGCTTGCGTGCGATACTGGCTGCATTCTCCAGATACACGGTACGCTGCACGTCTTGATCATCCAGATAAGCGTACCAGTAGGCCCCACTATCGCGATCAAACTGAATTCCGGTCGAGGCCGACAGTCCTCCCAATGTAAAGCCAAGCTGCTGGCCGGGGTTGAATACCATGTTCTCACCCATAACAGCCACATTACCGATGGGAGCCAGCGCCTCTTGATAATTAATGGTATGCTGTGACCCGTTGACCTGCTCGGTGCTTAGGGTTGATAAAATCAACTGAATTTTGTAGCGATCAACATTACCAACCGCCCAATTCAGCATGGTTTCCATTTCACCGCCCTGACGATAAGCCCTGGGGTCAGGGAAGGTAGGAATTTTGACCACATCGGCAACCTGACCAATCGCCTGCCAATCATACGCGCCGGTTTCCCACTCGTTGGGAGAGATTTGCCGAACCGGGTCAACCCGGACCGATAGAACTTTGTTCTCCGGCAGCGCCTGGCCCAATTGCTCGATGAAGGTCGTAAATTCACCGCGCAGTTCAGGGCTAATGGCGCGATAGTCAATGTCGATGCCTTGATAAGCGTTACGCTCAACCACATCAACAAGGCTTTCCACATGGCGCTCCATCAGCGCCTCTTCAATGAGCATATTGTCGATCAGGTCCGTTCGCACCACCCCGTCATCGCTCCAGTTGCGAATCGTGGGGACAACCAGCAGCGATGAATTTTGCACCTCCGGCGACAGCTCATCGAGCGTACCACCAACGCGCCCATCGTTATCGAGAAACAAGCCGCGCGGGTTGATTTCCACCAGCGTATCGCGCACATTGTCCGGCAAATCGGTACCGGCTGTGAAGTTGGTAGAGACATTGGGGTTAATGGGGTGCGTCGCCATGACCACGATCGACTCGGGCAGGTAATCGAGCTGCGACTCGATGACATCTTCGGCAGGGATTTTCGTGTTGGGCAGCCATTCCCAATCATCACCGTTCCAGGCGTAAAGATCGAGCGTGTTAATATCTTCGACCTCACCAGGCAGCGGCACGACTAATAAAACGGCCTCCGGCTCTGCGCCACGCTGGTTGATTTCATAGTACGGGCTGCGCATGACCAGGTTGGGGGGGATGCTTTCGGCAGCGTTGATAAGGCTGTTGCCGGCGGAGCCTTCCAGAAATGAACTGCGAGGAATAGCATCGAGACTAACCCGGAACGCACGTGTTACGCCTTCCGGTAAAAAGTTAATCTCCAGACCTTGCTCTTCGATGCTGCCGCCCTGCACGCCAATGCGTGTATAGCCGATACTCAGCAGGCGGTCGCCCAAAGAGATAGGCGGCAGGAGCAAAACCATTCCCACCATCAAAACTACTAAACCATTGACCAAACAGCCGCCCAGTTTTCCTTCAACAATTGATTCCAGAAAATAGACAAACGGGTTTGGTTTTGGTGACGCCATATTTCGTTGACTTCTTTGCATTGATTGTTCCCAAGTAATTCACTCTATAAGACTTGGCTTCCCATAACCAAGTCTAAACGCATTCCTTTTTGCTTCCTGCGGTTAGTCTACTCGATTTTTAACAACAAGCAATCTGTCTAGCCCGGCTAGATCAGGCTCGATGTCAATCGTCGCCGCTGGAAATTTGGCCTGAGCCAGTTTTTTTACCACATTCCCTTGAGTCGCGCCAATTTCGACCAGCAGCATGCCGCCAAGCTCAAGACAATCAGGAGCCTGGGCCAGCAAACGCTGTATCACAGCCAATCCTTCCACACCGCCATCGAGGGCCAGACGCGGCTCATAATGGTTGACCTCCGGGCTGGTAACAGGCGTTACCAACTCCTCCGGGTGAACATAAGGTGGGTTACTGACGATCATATCGACCAGCTTCTCCACCGGAGCCAGCAAATCGCCTTGTACAAATTTGATCTGAGCGGCCACGCCGTGCCTTTCGGCATTTTGGCGAGCGATGGCTAAGGCCGAGGCTGACATATCAACCGCCATTATGTGCGCCTCCGGCAAATATTTTGCCAGCGTTACGGCGATGCAACCGCTGCCGGTTCCCACATCGACAATGGAATATTTTGATTTTTGGATTTTAGGGGATTCTGAGCTTGAGGATGTTAACGAAGATGTGGCCCACTGAAGTGCTGTTTCAACCAACAACTCCGTTTCGGGTCGGGGGATGAGCGTATCGGGTGTCACTACAAAATCCAGCCCGTAAAAAGCTTTGGAGCCGGTTAGATAGGCTACCGGTTCACGGGCTTCGCGTCGATCAATGAATTTGGCAAAAGTAGATCGTTCAGCCTCGGCCAGAATGGCTTCGGGATGGCTCATAAGCCAAGTCCGATCACGTCGCAGCACGTGGGCTAGCAATACCTCGGCATCGAGCTTGGGTGTATCGCAGCCGGCAGCAGTCAGTCGCTGCCGGGCGCGGGTTATGTGCGCTTGTACAGTATTATTCGTCTCCTCGGTCGTATGCGGTTCGGTCATCGTTTTTTATGAAGAACGGGGCTTTACGATGTGCCGTTCGTATTTGAGTCGGCCAATTCTTTAAGTTTTTCTTCTTCATCCGCTTTGGTCAAGGTTTCGATAAATTCCTCAATGTCGCCGCTTAAGATTCCTTCCAGCCGGTAACTGGTCAAACCAATCCGGTGATCGGTCACGCGCGTTTGGGGGAAATTGTAGGTTCGAATCTTCTCGCTGCGGTCGCCGCTGCCTACTTGAGAGCGTCGCGCGGCTCCGTGTTCGGCAGCAATGCGCTGCTGTTCTTCATCATATAAACGCGCCCGCAAAATATTGAAGGCTTTGGTTTTATTCTGAAGCTGGCTTTTTTCATCTTGACAGCTAATGACGATACCCGTCGGCAGGTGTGTCAACCGGACCGCCGAGTCGGTTGTGTTAACACTCTGCCCGCCCGGACCCGAAGAGCGAAATATGTCGATTTTAACATCGTTCATATCGATTTCAACTTCCACTTCATCCATCTCCGGCAAAACCGCGACGGTGGCGGTTGACGTATGGATACGCCCGCCGCTTTCTGTTTGCGGAATACGTTGTACCCGATGAACGCCACTTTCATACTTAAGCTTTGAATAAGCGCCTTGGCCGTTAACCTCAAAAATAATTTCCTTATAGCCGCCAATGCCCGACTCATTCTGGCTGATAACGGCAGTTTTCCAACGCTGGCTTTCGGCGTAGTAGCTGTACATTCTAAATAAATCGGCGGCAAACAGCCCGGCTTCATCCCCACCGGCCCCAGCCCGAATTTCCACAATGACGTTCTTTTCGTCATTGGGGTCTTTCGGCAGCAGCATCACCCGCAGTTTTTGTTCCAGATCTTCCTGCTCTTCACTCAAACTATCCCGTTCTTCCTGAACCATGGCCCGCATGTCGCTATCCAGGTCATCGGCCAGCATTTCGCGCGTTTCGGCCAACTGCGTAACCACATCGCGATAGCGGCGAAAGGCTGTCACAATCGGCTCTAAGTTCGACTGTTCACGCCCGTATTTCATCAACCGTTCAGGATCGCTGGCAACTTCCGGAGTAGACATCAACTCCATCAACTCATTATATCGGGCATTTACCGCTTCCAATTTATCTAACATAGTGTCCTCTAAGAATAATTAACCCGCCGGTTGCGTTCCTGTTTCCATGGCGGGTCGCTCTACGCTTTCATCTATTACACACGTTTTTAATATCGTTATGAGTTAAGCAGTTCAAAAGGTGACAGTCACTTGGCCCTGATAAATCGACCTATTGGGGCCAAACAGACGTACATGCTCAATCAAAAAGTGACTGTCACCTTGTTTGTTTGCCCAACTGCGTAAATTCTAATCGTATCATTATGCATGATAGATAAAGAGTGGCAAGTCGTCAAACCCCACAAGACCAAAAATTTGACATGTAGGGGGCATAGGGTAATATAATTTGATTGCAATATCATAATTATCGATCAAAACGCCGGCCGGCATCTATGGGCTGGCTGTTGTTTAGGAGACATGACTTTTGGCCCAGTTGGGAGAAACGCTTAAAGCCGCCCGAGAAAATCAAGGTCTTTCCCTTGATGAAGTAGAACAGGCGACTCATATTCGGCGGCATCTGCTGCAAGCGCTTGAAGAGAATAAGACGGATGTCTTCCCTTCGCCGGTAATTGCGCGGGGACTCATTCGCAATTATGCTAAATTTCTAAAGCTAGACCCGGTTGAAGCGCTAACCATGTACGACGGCAAAGGGCGTATCCCGGTCAAAGGCCAGCGCGTGGCTCAAGACGGCATCGAATTTATGAACCTGTCGATGGCACCGCGCTCCTATTTTAATATGGAATTGATCATCGGTGTTGTGCTGGGCTTTTTAGTGGTCAGCGGCGTGTGGTATTTAGCCAACGGCACACTGCTGGAAGCGCCGGCGATCACCGCCACGCCGACCAACACCCCTCGAACCGAAGGCATCACCGAAGATTCTGCCTTGCTGCTGCCGACTACCACGCCGCTACCGACCAATACGCCAACGGCGCTCCCGCCGACCGGGACACCAACGCCGGTTATCTATTCCGGCGTAACGGTTGAGTTGTCGGTCTTGGAATCATCATGGGTGCAGATTTTGGTCGACGACAACAAAATTTTTGAAGGCATCTTAGAAATCGGCGACACGCCCAGTTGGACCGGCGAACAGCGAGTCGCCATTCGCGCCGGTAACGGCGGTGGTATTGAAGTCATCGTCAATGGCATCAATCGCGGCGTGATGGGCGCTCAGGGGCAGGTCGTCGACCAGATTTGGGAGAAGGTCGAAGATCCTTCCAGCACCAACACCTCGCCGGATAGCGAACCCACCGGCCAACTGCCGCAATTTAACGAACCACCAACCACAGCCACAGCGACCTTCGCCGCCCCTACGGTACAAGCCACACCGGCTGAAGAGGGCGCAGCAGAAAGCCCCGCCCAAGAAGACGCTGTTGTAGAGGCCACTCCCGAAGGATAGCGCGTCGGTGACGAATAGAGAAGCGACAACATTTACTTTGTCATTGAAAAGGAAAGCGATGTCGCTCTGAATTATGCTGCTACCCACTCACTACTACCTCCCCTAAGTAACCAAGTACTATTTACTATTTACCCTAATCCCCTTACAGTAATAGAAGCGGTCAGCTATCAGCCTTCAGTCGGCAGCTAACAGTTCACAAAAATTCGTTACTCAAAACAACTTTGCCTATCTTGTCTACACTATCCCACAAAACCCTATGACAAATAAATACCTGTTTTCTTTCAAAGCCCTACTACCTTCTTGCATCTTGATTCTACTCATCACGTGGCCGGGATTTAGCCGTCCCGCCATCGCCCAAGAGCCACCGGCTGATCTCAATCTGCTGGCCTGGTCGCCTGGCGGAACGTTTTTACTGGGCACTACGCCTGGTTCCGTGATCACCCTGGCCGATGGGTCGAACCAACGCACATACAACATCTGGCGTATACCAACGAACGGCGAGGCAGATCGATACCTGGCCGAAGGCTTAAATCCGCACCTCAGTGCCGATGGCCGCCAGGTCATCTTCACTCCGCTCAACGCAGCCGATCCCACCATCCGCATCGCCATCGATGTCGAGACCGGCGTTATAGGGCCGGTCGATGTCAGTGTGCTGGCAGCACCGAGCGGCGCGCTGCCCGGCGATCCGGAGGGCAAGGTCTATGTCTCTCCCGATGGGAGTAAACGGGCCATCGTCGTCAACCAATTCTTCCGGGCCGAACTGTGGGTTGGCGAGGCCAATCAACCGGCCCAACGCATCCTTAGCCGCGATGGCGAACTCTTTAGCGATTTAAGCTGGTCGCCCGATGGTCAAGCGGTAGCGTTGATCATTACACCTTTGGGCAACCAGATCGAGACCGCTGGGGAACTGTGGCGCATCGATCTCGATACCGCCGAAACGATGCGTCTCAGCCAAAACAACGCCGTTGATCGCTCGCCCGTGTGGGAGGCCGATGGCCGTCGCTTGGCCGTTGTTCGCAATGAAGCCTGGGTTATCGTCCCGGCCGATAGGCTGCTGACCGAACAGTTTGCCGTCGCTACCGCATCCGCTGTCTCTGCCGCCGATGCGCCGATTGGCGCTCAGGCCCAATTGACCCCGCCCGCGACTATTCGCGTTATCCACCACGTCGGCAACACCTGCCGTAACGTTCCGGTTGGTCAAATCGACACGATTGCCTTTGAAGATTACGTGAAGCGCGTTGTACCACACGAAGTCTTCCCCTCCTGGCCGGCCGATACGCTGCGGGCGCAGGCCGTCGCGGCTCGAACCTACGGCTGGGACAAATATCTACAAAATCCCTCAGCCGCTTATCACGTTAGCGATTGGGTCAATAACCAATATATGTGCGATGACACGGTAGCCAGCACCAATCAGGCTGTCGATGACACCAGCGGCGAATACCTCGCCTACAACGGCCAAATCATCACCGCCATGTTCAGCGCCGAAAATTCCAGCCCGACTAAAACCAACAGCAATGCCATTTACCTACAAGCCGTCGATGATCCGGTTTCCTTCGGCCAAACCCGCAACGGACACGGCTACGGGATGGGCCAGTGGGGCGCACAGCGCTGGGCGGATCAGCACG
>JAGRBZ010000687.1 GCA_020433805.1 Anaerolineae bacterium | reverse complement strand
TCGGCCAGATCGGCGGTCAGGTAGGCGGTGCCGTCGTGGCCGTATTTTACGCTTTCCACGCTGGTAATGCCGCTGAAATCGCTAAAGGCCGATTGTTCCATGGCCAGATCAGGGGAGATGCCGACCAGCATGTCGTTGACCAGGTCGCCGGGGTTGGCCGTGGCGAGTACGGTTTTGCCCATCATCATCATGCTGCTGTCCATCGAACCCATGCTGTCATCCATCGTGGCATCACCGGACGTGCTGCTGTCCATCGTCATTTGAACGTCAGCGGTGTCGGGGATGCAGAGGGTCCAGCCGGGAACAATCAGGCTGGGGTTATCGATGGCGGTGTACGCACCGGACGAAGCTGCCGCATTGGTCGCATTGACAATCGCGGCGTAGGCATCGCCACTGCCGAAGAATTGACCGGCAATGCTGGTGAGCGAGTCGCCGCTTTGCACCGTGTAATCTTGAGTACAACTGGTCGATGCAGCCATTTGATCGTCGGAGCTTTGAGCGAGCGTTGCCGCCGGTAGCCCTAACAAGAGCAAAATTCCTACTAAAAGATAGTTTACTTTTCTCATTATGTTTCCTCCATACTGAACTATTTTATGATTATGACTTGCGGTTTATGGTACGGTTTTTGTCCCTGCACTTATACTGACGCAGCGGTTGGCAAAGTGGATGTATCGAATTTGAGGAAATTTACTCCAAGCAGCATTTTTGCTCATTGCTGTACAACAATGGAAATAAAACGTTAGGCAGATGGTTTGATAATTGGCTAACAATCAACCAAAAACGTCTTGCAGAGAAAGGGATGTTTTTAGGAAAGGAGTTTTTGGGAAAGGAAAGGAAAGGAAGATAAAGCTATACGCTTGCTTAGGGGGTGATCACAGCGTAGTAATAATCTCGTTCCAGCCAGGCCAATTCAAAATCGCCACGAGGAACCGAAATAGGGGCTTCAATTTTACTTCGGTCGGGGTCGTTCACATAGATTTGAGTCTCGTCGTACCCAACAACGACAAGCGCGTGGTTTGTACTATAGGTCCAGTAGGGTAATTCACCCGTTCGAACAAAGACGATAACCGGATGTCCCTGGTGTAGTATCGCTTCCAGACCAGCCAAATCGGTTTGACTATAGGTGATATTGAGATTTTCAGAGGTGAGGCGGCGGATATTGCCTGCCGGAGCGCCGTAGGGCTGGATATCTAGTATATGAAGAAGATGTGTATAATCGAACGACCGATTGACGTAGGTCAAAACCATAGCCGCACAGGCTGCCAGACAATCGCCATCATTCTGTTGCGGTTGATGCGATACTGAGAGTAAGACCTTTGGCACGCGCGTTTATCTCCGTTATCTTTTGGGGAGTAATGTGAAGTTGCCCGGTTTCCACATCAACATCAACGGTCCCGACCTCACCAACATCGCCATGTGAGGTCAAAGACAAAATAACAGGCACCCGCCACGATATACGCTCGTCAACCACAAGGATAGGTGTGCCGGCGTGCATCATATAACTAATTTCACTTAGCACAAAGCCATTAACCTTTTGTTTTGCAGCGAAGGCAGAGATATTAACATCTGCTGTCACCTTAATATCAACTTCCAGTTTTCCCGACTTGGGCAGGGCTTCCATAATTGAGGCCATTCAGTCCTCCAGTATCTAACTACATAAATACTTAGTTATAAAATTATATCGCCAATGAGATAGGCTGCCAATTTTTTGAGATCCAGTTATTATAGGATTAGGTATTCTATTGCAAAATTTGCGAAGTTGACCCGCTCAAGGTGTATGCAGCACCACCGGACCACTTGGACCAGGGCCGGGGCTGCCGCCTTCCGGCTCGATACTGAGGCCGACAACCTGAACGTCTTGAGAACTAAGCGGCAGCGATACCAAAAACCAATCAGCGTTATCCGGCTGTAAATCGATTAGGCCAACAGAAGTAGGGGTCGTATTACCGTCGGGCGCGACCCAAAGCTGATAGGTTTGATCTTCGGGCAGCGGCTCCAGCCCTTGCAGCAGCAATAGAGCATCATCGTTATTACCAACGTAGAGAACCCCGTTAGCGTTTTCCGTGGGCGAATTGCCCGTGGCCGGAACCTGAAACGTTCGCTGCGGGTTTGTATTGGCGATGAAGGTCAGTCGAGCCTGATCGGTTTGAAGCTGCTGCTCAAGCACCTGGTTGGTTTGCTGAAGCTGATTGTTGGTGGTTTGAAGTTCATCAACTTGGGTTCGCAAAGTGGTGACTTCAGCCGTAAGTTGATCCAAACGGCTGCGCGTCTGTCCGCTTGTAGCCAGAACAAGGAGCAAGATCGCGACGGCGGCACCGGCCACGGCTGTCCAGCCGTTGAGCGGGCTAAACCAGGCCACTATTTTGTCGAGCCAACCGGCATTTACAGTCTCGGCAGCTACAGCAGGAGACGACACCACACGCAGATCAGCCTCAACCCGGCTCATCAAACGTGATTTGGCATCGGCAGGCAGGGGTGTTGTTGGGGCGGCGTAAGCCAGTTGTGCCGCTGCCTCTTCAGCCAAGTGAAGTTGCGGCAGCAGATCGCGATGCTGTTCCAGATATTTATCGACGGCCAGCATCTCTTCCGGCTCAAGCGCTCCAAGAGCATAAGCCGGCAGCATGTCTATAATTTGTTCACGAGACAGCTCAAAATCCATAACGTTTCAAACTTCTTTTCTTGCTAAGAAAGAAACCAGGTTTTTCTGTTAATTCGAACATTTCACACCGAAAAAGGCTCACTAAAGTACATATTTCCACTTTTAACGTTAAAAACCTGGTTTCTGAGACTAAGCGTTGTAGTACTCTCTATAGATACTGACGTAATAAACACGAAAATAGACGTGTCAAAGTTCACAATTTAAGGTTACTTTAATCATCCTCTGTCCGATAGCCCTTAGCCCGTAAAAATCGCTCCAGTTTTTGCATGCCCATTTTGATGCGGGTTTTGACGGTACCCAACGGCGTGGCCGTCGCCTCGGCAATTTGGCGCTGGCTTAGCCCATCGAAATAAGCTAGCTCTAAACATTGACGCTGTTCATCGGGAATTTCGCGTAAGGCTTGATGAACGGTCTGGCTATCGCGCCGCTGTTCGACCACGGGTTCAACTTCGGCACCTTCGTCAGCGATGTGCGCCCACACGGCTTGCTCATCGACTTCATTACGGGTTTCGACCGGCTGAGGGCGGGCTTTTTTACGGCGCAGTTGGTCGAGGCTTTTATTACGGGCGATACGGTAAAGCCAGGCCGCCGCGCTGCCTTCGCCCCGATAGCGGTCGGCCTG
>JAGRBZ010000686.1 GCA_020433805.1 Anaerolineae bacterium | reverse complement strand
GACCGTGTTGTTTGTGAGTCACAATATGGACGCCGTACAAAAACTATGTACTCGAGCAGTATTATTGAACCAAGGAAGCATTCTACAAGATGATAATTCAACAGTAACAGTATCCTCCTATTTAGAACAGATTCGTTCGAAGCTACAAGTAAATTATGAGCCAGATCCTACTACATTATGTGATACCGATAATAAGAGTTACTTAGCAAAAGCTGAGATTCTTAATGCAAATGAGCAGGTCAGTTCCTTCATTCGTTTTAGAGAACCTTTTACAGTTAAGATGTTGTGGGTTCATAAAGAAGCTATTCCTGCTGCTCATTACTCAATTCGAGTTACAGATAGGTTTGATAGACTAATGTTTGCGACTAACAACTTGGAGGAAGCATCAAATATTGATTTAAATGGAACATATGAGGTGAAATGCAGATTTGATACAAACGTTCTAACTCCTGGGGAGTATCAAGTTTCCATTGGTTGTTATGTAAGACCTCATACTACAATCCATAAGATAGATCCTTGTTTTAAGTTAAAAATAGAAAATATCCCCTATTACTCCGATGAACATTTTAATCTTAGGGGAAATCCAGCATTTTCTCCCAGATCTACATGGAATTTGCGAAAAAGCAAGATGGTTCATACAAAGAATGAGGAGAGAACTATTCAAAACATAAAGGTAATTTCTGAGTAACCATTTGAATAGAAAACAAAAGAAATTATGAGAAATTGTTTAATTTTAGGCTCTGGCCGAAGCGGAACTAGTCTGGTGACCGGTATGTTAGCCAAATCCGGTTACTTTATGGGCCATAATCTCTCTCAAGAAACAGAGAGTAATGCTATAACCAATTTTGAGGATATTGAAGTCAATCGCATCAACGAAGCTCTATTGGCTCAAGCTGTTCCTAAGCGCCCAAGAGTTATAGGAAAATGGGTATATAAAGAGCGCCCGGTTCAATGGCAGCGATGGCTGGCACGGGTTCCATTAGGAACTGAAATACCGGCAATTCCTAGCGAGACTTATAAAATTAAAAAGCTGGTGGGCACAGAACCTTATTGCTTTAAAGATCCGCGGCTTTCTTATGTCCTACCCGTATGGCGACCACTACTAAAAGACAATACGGTTTTTATCTGTGTTTTCCGCGATCCGGTTACTACTGCTCAAAGCATGTTGAAGCTATCTAGAAAAGCGTCACATTTGCAAGATCTAAAACTCACGTTTGAACATGCTATCGAAGTATGGACATTAATGTACCAGCATATTATTGAACTACATCGTAAAGAAGGTGAGTGGTTATTCTTGCATCATCAGCAAACCTTAACCTCAGAAGGTTTAGAGCGATTAAGATGCTTTACTGGTGCCAATACAGATAGTTCAATTCTAGATTCGTCTTATTACAAATCACTATCAATCAATCCACCTTCTTATGCAAGCCAATTAGTCTATCAACAATTATGCAATTTAGCGGGTTATCAAGATGCTTCTTTGATTTCCCAAGAGAGTGTTTGTAATCCATCTTAGGATTATCAAAGAGGAAACTAATGCATGGTATTAACAATCAATCATCAAACCTTTCAACATTAATAATATTCCTTCATATCCCCAAAACCGCAGGGTCAACTCTTAATAATTTACTTTGGTGGCAGTATCAACCTGAGAAGATTTTTACGGTTGATGACACACGGGTTCCAGAGAGTATATCTGATTTAATCGAGTATAATAGTCCCCTCGAACTTAATCGTGCAGAACTAAAGTTAATTAGAGGTCATATGACTTACGGATTGCATAAGTTTTTTCCATAGTCATCGACGTACACTACTATCTTAAGAAATCCCATTGATCGTGTTATCTCTAACTATTATTTCATTCTTGAGCAACCGGAACATTATCTTCATAAAGAAGTCGTTTCAAAGACTATGGATTTAAAGACGTTTGTATTGAGCGGCGTATCTACTGAGCAAGATAATGGGCAAACTCGCCGAATTGCTGGCGTTAGTATTGGTCGGTTGCAGGGGAGAAAGCAGGTTGATCATGGATGTTGCACAACCGAAATTTTGGAGTCGGCAAAAAAGAATCTTGAAAGTAATTTTTCTATTATTGGCCTTACTGAAAGATTTGACGAGACCCTTTTCCTGTTGAAAAAAGCTTATAATTGGAGTCTACCTCTCTACTATCACCGTGGAAACAAAACCAAACGTCGCCCTAAGATGAAAGAGATACCTAAAGACACCATTAATGCTATTAGAGATTTCAACAAATTTGATTTAGAGCTATATGAATGGGCAAAGGTGTTATTTGAAAGACAGTTAGAGCAATTTGAGATTTCGAAGCAACAGTTAGCTAATTTCCAGAAACTTAATAAGTACTATCAGAAAAGCCCTTTATTCAGTTCCAGTGTACAAAGAATACGAGTTTTAAGGCAGAGAGGATACATAAAAACCATAAAAATGGCCGCTACAAAGTACTTGTAATAATAACAAGACATAAAAAAGTCTATTGTATTATGTAGATTCATACTTACTGATAGACCAAGTCAAGTGATAAAAGGGTTCAAAAGTTATGTCTTTGTTAACTATAGATATTGTCATCTGTACTTACAACAACGCAAATTTACTTGACCAGACTCTTACCAGTTTGGTTCAGCAGCAGCAATGCAAGGCAGAAAGATGGTCAGTTGTTGTTATCGATAACAATAGTACAGACCACACCCATGAAATCGTACAAAAACACATAGCTGTTGGGAGTATCCCTAGCTTACGGTTGGTTCGTGAATCACAACAAGGCTTAAGCTATGCCCGACGCCGGGCCGTATTGGAAACTACGGGCGACTTTTTAGCCTTCGTCGATGATGATTGTTTGCTCGCACCCGATTGGATCCAGCAAGTATTTTCATTTTGTCATGAACATCCTAACGCCGGTGCTGTTGGTGGAAAAGTACAGCTTCTATGGGAGAAAACGCCTGACAACAATTTAAGGCGGTTCGCCGGTTATTTGGCCGAACAACATCGGGGTGATAAGTCGCAAATTTTACCTTTGTCGGGTCCAACTTATCTCGTAGGTGCCGGTCTGGTTGTTCGCCGAAGCGCATTAGAGGCATCCGGCTGGCTAGATAAAATGATCT
Organism: Anaerolineae bacterium; assembly: GCA_020433805.1. GTDB lineage: Bacteria > Chloroflexota > Anaerolineae > 4572-78 > J111 > JAGRBY01. Next base: position 174 of record JAGRBZ010000686.1, on the reverse strand, counting down.
TGAAAGACCGAGCGGGAAAATCGTTAACTGCGGGCGGCGACAGTGAAATTGTGTTACGAATTCGTAACGCAGGCTATGAACTGTGGTACAATCCGGCCATGCAGCTTGAGCATTATATTCCTCAACATCGCATATCTGTAGACTATTTTTGCCGGCTGCTGCGGGGTATTGGCC
>JAGRBZ010000685.1 GCA_020433805.1 Anaerolineae bacterium | reverse complement strand
CGGCGACCATCCCGAAGATCTCAAGGTGTCGGCACTGATTTACGGCGAAACCGGTCAACTTATTACCCAGGTTGATAAATTGCTGACCAGCAATATATTGCAAGTCAGCAGCAGCAAATGGGAAACCGACGCCGAAGAATCGACCTATTTTCTCATTCCCATTCCGCCGGCCACGCCGCCCGGTCAATACCTGGTGCGATTGGCTGTATATGGCGACGAGTCTCTGGCCCGGCTGCCCATCCGTGTCGACGACCAACCTGCTGCCGGTACTGATCGATTGGTCGATCTGGCCTCTTTCCAGGTGACGCCGGCTCAAAAGCCGGTTACGGTCGACGACCTGGAGTTAGCCCTGCCTATCCAACAAGAATTGCTGCCAGGATTGACGCTGGTCGGCTTTGAAACGCTGCCCGGCGAAACGGTTCGAGCCGGGCAAGAGGTGGGCGCTTCCGTTATCTGGCAAGCATCCGGTGATGGGTTTACGGAAGATATAACCATGCATTTTGTAGCCAAACCGGAGGAAGGTAAAGAGGCGTTTGATATCTCCGAGCCGGTGGGGCTGGCCGGCCCCGGCTATCCGACCTCACAGTGGCAACCGGGTGATATTGTGCGTGGCTGGCTTAAAGCGCGCATTCCACCCAGTTTCGAGCCTGGCATTCACAAACTCAGCCTCAGTCTCGGCCAGGGGGATGAAGAAATCGGTCGTTTGCCCATCGGCGATTTTCAGGTTGAAGGCTGGCCTCGCAACTTCGACCCGCCACAGCCCCAAGTTGAAATTGAAGCCACATATGGCGATCAAGCCAAATTGGTGGGCTTTGATGCTGCGACCGACACCCTTGCACCGGGTGATACACTGAGCGCCCGTGTCTACTGGCAGGCCGAGTCGGAATTTTCCGAAGATTACAAAGTCTTCTTCCAACTCATCGGCCCGGACGGTTTGCTGCACGGGCAGGTCGATCAAATTCCCGGCAGCGGCCAATATCCCACCACCGGCTGGCTGCCCGGCGAGTACATCACCGACGATTACGCCGTCGCTCTCGCCCAAGATGCTCCCTCAGGAGACTATCAAATCGCTATTGGACTATACAACGCTAATACCGGCCAGCGTCTGCCTGTGGACAGTGATAATTGTCAATCAGATGCTTGTTTACTGCCAGGCTTAACCGTTCAACAATAGACTTGCATTTTCTGAACGAACCGTCATAATCTCGAATAATAGCAAAAATTACCGAGAGGGTATTGATATGCAGTTTACAATAGATTATCCTGAGACGCTTCCTGATGCACTCCAGCAAACACCGGCTCAATTTGAGCAAGAAGCAAAAATGGCTATGGCTGTTAAATTATTTGAGATGAAGCGAATTTCTTCAGGTGTGGCGGCTAAACTCGTCGGAATAGATCGTGTTGCATTTTTGCATATGCTTCACCAGTACGGTGTTGCTATGATTGATCTCGAAGAGGAAGAAATGCTGTCGGACCTAGCGAATGCCTAAAGCAAAAGAGATTGTAATAAATACGGGGCCAATAATCGCCCTTGTTGCTGCATTGGGAGAACTAACAATCTTAAAAGACCTTTACAACAGAGTGTTAGTGCCTTATGAAGTGGCTCAGGAAATTTTGGTCGGAGGGTCTAAACAATTCGCTATTCCTCAGTTTACACAGGCCAATTGGCTTCAGATATGGGCAGTTCCTCTCGAAATCTCTCCATTTCTTTCTAACTCACTTGACTTAGGCGAAGCATCCGTTATTCAGTTAGCAATTAATGAAAAAGTCAATACTGTATGTATTGATGAGGCAGCAGGCAGACGCGTTGCAAGGCTAAATAATCTTTCATTAACCGGTTCAGTTGGTATATTGCTTCGAGCGAAACGTGAGGGTCATTCATTCTCAATGGAAACAGCCATTCAGAGGATGCAAGATCAGGGAGTTTGGCTCAGCAATACGGTCATCAATTTTGCTCTCGCCCAAAGCGGCGAAGGTGGTAAGGGCAAAGATAATCATTAGTGCCTAGAGAAAAGTAATGCCCTCGTCACCCTCTCAAAAAACTTCATCCTTTCCGGTTTACCGTCTGTTACTAGTTTTGCTCATGCTGGCCTACTTCACCTTCTCTGGTCTTTATGCCAGTCAGCGCCATTTGGCCTTTGAAACCGGGGTATTCGATACCGGTGTCTACACGCAGCCGCTTTGGAACTTTTTGCATGGCCACGGTTTTGCCGTCTCGACCATCGAGGATAACGGTCCGCTGCGCTGGGCCACCCACGTCGAGCCGATCCTTTTTCTGATCGCGCCGATCTACGCCCTCCTGCCCGATCCGCGCACTTTGTACTGGCTGCAAGCCGGAGCGCTTACGTTGGCGGCAGTGCCGATGTATGCTCTGGCTCGACGTCGCCTCCAGAGCGAGTGGGTTGCTCTGGCCATCGTGCTGGCCTATTTTCTGCTCCCGGCCACCCAATCTGTCACCCTGTTCGATTTTCACGCGGTCACTTTTGCGCCTTTGTTTCTCCTATCCGCCATCTATTTTCTTGATCGCGCTCTAGCCTCCCAAAACGTCAGTTTCTGGCTCTGGCCCGAAGCACCCATTCCTAACAAAAAACCTTCATCCCTCATAATTCATAATTCATCCTTCCTCTACGCTCTATCCGCCCTTTTCTTTGTGCTTGCCCTTTCGACCAAAGAAGACATCTCGCTGCACGTTTTTATGATCGGTGCCTATCTGCTCATTTTGCGGCGACGCTGGAAAGAAGGCGGGGTTCTTATTGCCGTGGGGTTAATCTGGTTTTACGTGACATTTCAGGTCATTATTCCGGCGTATCGAACCGGCGGCGGCCATTCGATCTACGCGGCCTGGTTTGAAACATTGGGTAACACGCCGCTGGAAATCGCGCTATCGCCTATTACGGCTCCTGATAAGGTTCTCGACCTTATTTTCCGACCCGGCAACGTTCCGGCTTTATTGATGATCACCCTGCCTTTGGCCCTTTTACCCTGGGTCGGATTGCCTCTATTTGGTTTGGCCGCACCATCACTGGCTTTCTCTTTACTCAGCCAGAACCCCACCCTGCGCCAACTCGAAACCTGGCACTACGCCGCGCCGATGCTGGCCTTTATTATGCTGGGAACAATCGATGGGTTAGCCCGGCTAACACACTCTATCACACTACTAAAGTTAAGATTTACTCGCCTTAAACTCCCAAAATCCATTAACTCTACGAACTCCATAAACTCTACAAACTTCCCTCTCACTCTCTTAACTTTACTCTTACTAACCACATCACTAACTTACCACTATTTCCGAG
>JAGRBZ010000684.1 GCA_020433805.1 Anaerolineae bacterium | reverse complement strand
CCACGCAGCCGTACTTCATCGATGTCAAATCGGTAGCGACCGTACCGGCCAATTTTACAATGGAAGCGACGCTGTCTATTGATAGCGCGCCGCCGGATAACCTAACCGCGACCCGCCTTGAATTTGAGCCGGGCGCGTTTGGCACGCAGCTCTCGAACAGCATCGACTCGGGCGAGACGCAGCGGTACGTAGTTGAAGCCCAAGCCGGGCAGCCGTTAGCGGCCCGCTTTCCGACCGGGTTGGGCGTAAAGCTGATTATTTTCGGGGCCGACGGCAACGTATTGCTGCCCGACAGCGCCAACGCCACCAGTTGGCAGGGACTGCTGCCCGACCCGCAAGCGTATTTCATCGACGTAAAATCGGTGGCCGGCGTGCCGGTTGATTACACCTTAGAAGTGGTGCTGCCGCCGGTGGCCGAAGAAGCGCCAACACAGAGCGGCACCACCGCCGAGCGTATTGTCTTTGAGCCGGGCAATCCGGTGGCACAAGTGCAGGGGCGGGTCAACCCCGGCCAATTTCGCCGCTACGTCATCGAAATGGGGGCGGGGCAGGCCATATTAGTGCGTTTCCCAAGTGGTATCGGGGTGCAGTTGGTGATTGCCGGAGAGGATGGCACGATTTTACTGCCGGAAACCGCCAACGCCAACAGTTGGCAGGGCGAGCTACCGGCCACGCAAAATTATATGCTCGATGTTCGGTCGGTGAGCGGCGCGGTGGTTGATTATACGCTGGAAGTGGTTATTCTGACCGCCGCCGGCCCGGCCCCGGAGCCGGAGCGCATCCAACTTCAGCCGGGCGCGACGTCCGTTAAGGTCGGTGGTTCGCTGGAGGCCAACCAGGTGCAGCGCTATGTGCTGGCCGCCGAAGCCGACCAGGCTCTCACCTTGCGCTTTTTAAGCGGCTTTGGGGTTCGCTTTGTGCTGTTTGGGCAAGACGGCGCGGTGCTGGTACCGGATAGCGCCAACGCCACCAGTTGGCAGGGCGTTCTCCCCACGGCCCAGGATTACTTTATCGATGTGCAGTCTACGCAGCAAATGCCGGTCAATTACACCTTAGAAATCGTTGTGCCGTAATAAGCCACTGCTTCGACAATAGAATTTGGGAGCGACAAAGTTTGCTTTGTCTCCATGGTATATGACAAAGCAAGCTTTGTTGCTCCGATAAATTCTATGAATGTGGCAATTTATGCGATGTACCCTGCTAAAACCTCGATGGACCGCTGCAAAAGTGCCATGGACCGTTGAAAAAGTGTCATGGACTGTTGAAAAAGTGCCATGGACCATGAAAAATTAAGCATGGCCCAACGCAACGGCAAGATTCCCCTTCATAACACTAACATTCCCTAATGTAACATAAACGTGCCCCGAACAAAACTTATAATGTCCACTCAACAAACTTCTACAGAAGTTGCTTTTTTGAATGTGAACCCCGTCAATAGTGCGAAGTACTGAACCTTTGCAAGGCATGACATCACTAAATTCTCGCTTTCAATCCTGAGAGGCTGTTTGAGCGTGATGATTTTGAGGGTGGACGGTAGAAAATTACTGTTTTCATGAGGTTTTGTTGACATTTGCTAGGTCGGATGATGTCATTAACCCATTCGACTACGCCCTTCGACAGCTCAGGAGCGCTTCAGGGTAGGCTAACGGAGCGAGAAATCCCCCTACAACGATCAGTGGCAATCAAAAATGGGGGATTTCTCCTTGCAAGCTTGTCGAAATGACATGAAATTTGAAATGTCAACACAACCTAATCTCAGTAGGTCAGTGGAGCAAAACGTCTTATCAACGGTTGAGGTAAGCCTCAATTATCGGGATGGCCGCACGGGCGGCGCGACCGCGGTGACTGACGGTATGCTTTAGCTCGGCTGAGACTTCGGCCAGGGTTTTATCGAATTCCGGGAAGTAAAAGATAGGATCATAACCGAAGCCGTTTTCGCCCTTCGGCTCGTAGGCAATGTAGCCTTCCACAGTGCCGTCAACCGTGCCGATGACGCCATCTTCCTGGCTAGCTAAAGCCACCACGCAGCGAAAGCGGCCGGTGCGCTCGGCCCAGGGCACGTTGTTGGCCACGAGCTTATCGAGCACAATTTGGTAGCGGCCAACGTGATCATCCTTGTGCGTATCGCCGTAACGAGCGGAGTAAACGCCTGGATCACCGTCGAGAGCATCCACCTCCAGGCCGGAGTCATCGGCCAGCGTGAGAATGTGGCTCTCTTTGGCAAACGCTTCGGCTTTGATGATGGCGTTAGCCACAAAGGTGGTGCCTGTTTCTTCGGGATCGAGTTCAATGCCTTCTTCGGCCAGGCTGGTGACAGTTAGCGGCAAGGCAGCAAATATTTCTCGATATTCTTCTAATTTATGCGGATTATTGGTGGCAATTAGGAGTTTTTTCATAAAGCTCTCAGACGTTATTCGACGTTATTCAATGTAAATATAGCGGGGTTCGCTGTCGCGGCCAACATCCCATAAAAGCTGCAAATCCAGCTCCCCTTCGATAACTTCATATACCAATCGTCCTTCCAGCCCTTCGTTGGGAGGCAGCGTACCCCGCCCCAACGCGCCTGTTACTGCGCCTAAGGCCGGTTCGTACACTTCTTCATAGGCATTGACCAGAAAAAAATCACGTTCATTAAAGGAAGCTTCTTCATCGCCCAAGTTGACCAATTCTATCGTCACAATAATCGTTTCGCGACCCTGAACCGGTGGCAAGCTTTCAAGTGAAGCGTTGCGGTTGGTTTCAAGGACAGTCACCTGCATGCCCAGGTCGTTAACCACGGCCTCGCCGGGAAAAGCGGGATCGTTAAACGATAAGCCGATGTCCCCACCCTCAACCGGGGCCGAAGCAACTGCTCCCCCGCCCGGATCGAGTATCCACAGAAAACCGCCCAGAAACAGGCAGGTTCCAATGCATATAAACACCAGACAGCCACCGGCGATAAATGCTAAACTGGTTTGTAGTAAACTTTTTTGAGGATTGGCATCGTCTATATATTCGTAATCCCCGTCATCGTAATATTCTTCCGGTCCCTGCTCAGGCGGGTACATAGGGCCTTGTTGAGGATAGTATTGACTCATTAATAGTTCCTTTTATCGTTAAAAAGTAATGGATTTCTCCAACGCGCTATTATAGCACACCTGGAAATGCACCACAAGAATTTTTTCTTCTCGTGATATATTTTGTAAAATTCCTAACTTTTCGGTACATTATTTATAGTTTAGAAGTTACGCAGTTCAGATTGGTTCAGTCTCTAACTAAGCCTTCAACCGGAGTTCAACCGTTTTACACCTTGA
>JAGRBZ010000683.1 GCA_020433805.1 Anaerolineae bacterium | reverse complement strand
CTTGGCTTTTAATACAACGTTGATAAGGAAACCGGACCCATCTATCCTTAAAATGAGAATTGCTGTACCCGCATAGCAGTTATAGACAGGTAGCAATAGGAGGCTTATCGGTGAACCCCGATCACTTTTACCAGCATATTACCAAACTGGCAACCTTATCCCCTTACGATCGTTACGCCCGACTAGGAAAGTTTCACACCGATCTTGTTATGCAATATTTAGACGTCGTGCGTTCCGTTAATGAAGATGATGTTCAACAGCTCGGCTCAAACAACCGCCCCATTCGCCAGACAATAGCCGAGATTGCGGAATGGGAGCGATTCACAATTTTAGCAGCCGGCGAAATGGTCAGTGGCGTGTTGTGGCCGCAAATAATGGATCTCTCCGGCTATATCGATGATGAAGGCCATCGTCATAGCTTTAACAACAAAAATGATTTTCACGCCTATGTGCAAGATAAGTTTGCTTCTTGCCCTTGGACTGAAATCCGTGAACTGGCGCTTCATACAGCAACTGCGATCCACACCTTTTTCACTCACCCCACCCTCCTCTCACCAGACACGCTGCAAAAAACAAAAAAACAAGCGTGGCTTTTGCCCAATGGCCTAAAATTATCACTTCCGGTGGGATGGTATTTATGGATGACAACCATCGAACGTGAGGCCCTGGCTTATGCCACGGAGCTGAACCAGCTTAAATAAAAACGTATTGTAGGTTGTACTAAACCATGTTTGATATTAATTTAGAAACGCTGTACATCATAGGCAGTGCTGTGGCCGGTGTTGTCACAATACTGATTTTGGTTTACCTGATCCGCAAAGATTGGCCTCGATCAAAATTTGTCGATATTATAGTTTGGGCTGTCGCCTGGGCCATAGGTGGCGCGATAGTTGGCTTAGCCGATAATGATATTCGGCAGTCAACGGCAATCATCATAGGCGCATTATGGGGGGCACTTATTGCCATGGTCCAAACTTCAGGCTGGTCTTTGCGAAAAAAGTAAGGGATGGATAGTTGGTTAGATGGCTGCTTGGGTAATGGGCCACCGGCTATCTCTCAAACCACCCAACAAACAATTTTTAAGAGAGAAAGGGGTATATCATGTCAACGGTGTGTGATCGTTCATCAAAATGTTTGAATTTTTGGCTCAGAGATCGACCGGTGTGTAATCAATGTGGGGTTCTCATTACAATGAATCATTTCCACAACACCTCCCAGCACTATCGCATTTGCCACAGCTGTTTCGAACAAAATTTGGCTGCCATTGTGGCCGGTACGTACCGGCCACGCCAGATAATTGAAAATGAAATTCGAGCCTGCCTCAATTATGACACATGTTTTGAGAACGAACCCTACGGAATGTTTAAACCTAAAATATGTGATGTATGCCAGGGGCTATACCCGCCTGAGCATTACCACGACATCTCAAAAAACATCCGCATTTGCTTAGAGTGTTATCAGTCTCGACACAACGGTACAACAGCTTTTGTGCCAAACGATCTGGCTGATTAGAGGTCACTATGAGCAAATATCTATGGTTAATCCGTCATGGGGAGTCTGAGGGAAATCTTGAGCGGCGTATTCAAGGTTGGCAAGACTTCCCCCTAACTAATCGAGGTCGTCGGCAGGCCGCCCGTCTGGCAGAGCGGCTGGCTGAGGAGGCGGGGATTGAAGCGATTATTACAAGCCCCCTGGCCCGGGCCGCAACAACTGCCGAAATCATCGGTGCGGTGCTGGGCTTGCCCATTCATTACGATGACCGACTTAAAGAGTACAATTTTGGGCCGATCGAAGGTCTAACCCGCGAGGAAATCCGAGAGAAATACCCGTTGGTTTGGGCCGCATGGCAGCTTAATGAGTTTTGGGAGCCTCTGCCCGGCGAAGAGGGCGAAGTTATGTTTGAAAACCGAATTCAGGCCGCGATGAACGACATCGTCGCCAATTTAAGTGAAGAAAGCTCTATAGCCGTGGTTATGCACGGCGGCGCGATGAACACCTGCCTCCGTTCGATGCTTGGAATAAAAGAACGAGGTTGGCGGATGTTTGCCTTTGATAATGCATCTGTCAATCTTATTCAACTTCAAGCCAAAGTTTTACCCGACGCTGAGAATGATAAAGAAGAGGAACAATTTAAAATGCTCGGGTTTATCGATCGCGACACGGTTGAGTATAATTATCGCATTATTTTGCTCAACGACGTTTCGCACCTACACGATTTGATGGGCAGCCGCCCCACCTGGTTTAGCGGGAAGCGTTCGCCCGGCAAATAAAACGACGGTTGAGAGGAGAAGCAGCTCAATTGATTACATTCACTTCATTTCTAGCTCCTAATGCAGACACTGTTTGCAAGGCTATTGTTGATTATGTCGCGCAACAGCTCGATATTCAAACGGAATTTGTCGACAACACTCCGTATTCCCAACGATGGCAACAATTCGATGCCGGTGAAATAGAAGCCGCCTGGATTTGCGGACTGCCCTACGTGCGACGGGTCGATGAGCAACAAGCCAAGCTTGATCTCTTGGCAGCGCCGGTGATGCAAAAACCGCGCTATAAGAATCAGCCGATTTATTATTCCGATGTCGTTGTGCATCGAGAGAGTGACTTTTACACCTTTGCCGATCTACAAGGCGCGTCGTGGGCCTATAACGAAGTAGGCTCCCATTCAGGCTATACTATTGTTCGATATCATCTGGCGCAATTAGGTCATACAAACGGCTACTTTGGACAATTGACAGAGTCTGGTGGGCACCAAATTTCGCTTAAGATGGTGCTCGATCAGGAAGTCGATGCCTCGGCAATTGACAGCACCGTCATGGAAACGGAAATTATTCTGCATCCGGAAATCAGTAAAAACATTCGCATTGTAGCGCGTTTAGGACCAAGTCCCATTCCGCCGTGGGTTATCAACAAATCTGTTGCCGGCGAAGTACGGGAAGCTATTCAAGAGGTTATGGTGAATATGCATCTGTATCCTATTGGGCATGCCATATTAGCCGGCGGGCAAATCAAACGGTTGGCCAACGTTTACGATGAAGATTATAATTTAACGCGGAAAATGGCGAAGATAGCAGACACTGTAACCCTATAACCCATTAGTATACAAAAAAAGAAGCTGGGAGCGCTCCCAGCTTCTTTTTTATAGAGAGAAGAGTTTTAACTACGCTACGACCGGAGCATGCTCTTCAAACTGAGCCTCTTCGGTTGAGCCGCTGAGAGCGGTTGTTGACGACTCGCCACCGGTGATAGCATTTTTAACCATATCAAAGTAGCCTGTACCAACTTCGCGCTGGTGTTTT
>JAGRBZ010000682.1 GCA_020433805.1 Anaerolineae bacterium | reverse complement strand
GTACTCGAATTCGACCCACTCCTCTTTTACATTCCTGGTTAGCTTGGTTTTCGGTTTGGTTTTGCAAGATGGCTTCGCTGCACGAGTAGAGGATTCTTTTTTTAGCCGGTCTTTGTTGTTAGCCCACCAAGCCTTCATCCAAGCCTTTTTCATTTCCGTTTCTGTGCTCACTCTACACCTACCAATCTTTTTGCTGCCGCAACTGCAAACGCAGCTATTTTCAAGTCTGTCACGGGGGCTTTGGGCTTAATCACAAACACTCTCCAATAGCTATCACCGCTGCGCTTATTGCGCCTGCGAGTTACCCCGACCGTCCAACGCTGGCCATCCTGCTCAAACGTTGCACTTGCTCCGCGTTGGCCATCCCGCACAAAGCACACACCCGGTTGCTGACCGGCCTTAAGCCAATCGACCAACCGCTGCTTGGTGGCTTCGCTGGGTTGCTCCGGCCAGGCATCAATGACGGTCTGTACAAATGGCATCATTGGGCTACCTCGTATTTCTGCGAGAATTCGCCCGACATCATAAAGTCAATGTCGTCTACCTCAAGAACAAACTCACCGCCGTTCTCGACTGCAAAGCGGTAAGTTTCCCTAACCGCCGCTGGTGTAACCGGCTTGCCTTGCTTTGCCACAAACTCGCACAAAATGGCTAAGTCCAGATGAGCTTCGCACATTTGAGGCTTTGCAAAACTTACGGCTTGTTGGTTGCAGAATGTACAATTAGGCATAGCTCACCTCAATAACGCGGGCCTCGCTGTCGTTTGCGCCGTCGATTGTCCACAGAATAGACCGGCTAACACTGGTCTGACTTTGGACAATAGGAGAGGCCGGGGCCGGGGTAGACGTAAAGGCGAAGACCAGGGCCAGAACGATTACGGCTATGATTTTGACGATTACGTGGGTTTTTTGTATACTATCCATACGATATTTTTCCTTTCAAAAAACCCGCTGGGGTTGCGTCCCCTACAAGGCGGGTTTTTTATTTCTCCAAGAATGTTTCTGCGTTTTTTATTGCTTCACTCAACTGCTCGACCAATCCGCTGATATAATCGCTTTGCCAATCGGTCACATCAATCAATTGCTCAAAATAAACACCGGCCACTTTGCCAGCTTCAGTAACTTCTCTGAGGGCAGCCCGCATTTTTTCAAGTTCGATCCGGACATCGAATTCGGTTTTATGTTGGTTGAATTCTGCGAGTAAGTCGGGACTAACATGAAGGGTTATCATTACGCGGCCTCTAGGAGTTCGGCTTGAGACGCATATTCGGTGTACTCTACCCGACCATCGGGGTGGATGGTGATGGGCCGGGAAAAATCAACACCAAGCCCAGCCTGAATAGCCGGTAGCATACTATCGATAGAGTTGTGACCGTTTAGGGCTATACTCAAAAGGGGCTGAGCAAAACCGCCCATTTGGGCCAAGTCTCGCTGGCTCACAGAGAGCATAGCCATCACTGTCTTGACCCTTGTACCAAGTGGTAATTTATCCATATGAATACCTCCAAAAGACTAATGCTTAATAATCATAAATTAATCAGTTATATTAGATATATTATCATAAATCATAAAAAAGTCAAGACTACATTTCCAATTTTAAGGTGCGGGTATTACAATGTTTAAAGTTTCAGTAAGGGAAAATATCGTGAAAGATACCTGGCAATACGACCCGGCGCTAACTGTTCGCAGGATTAGACAGGCACGCCTTGACGCCAAGCTAAACCAGGCTGATGTCGCAGCTATGATCACTCTCGTGAACAAAGACGGCAAGCGGCGACAAATGCAGCAATCAAGCTATAGCCGCATTGAGAGTGGTGACAACTCACCAACCCTTGACAACCTACTCCAGTTAGCGAACATTCTTGACGTTAGTATCCTGTGGTTGCTTGGTATATCTGAGCCAACCCTGGACGATGAAGAAAGCCAACTGCTCGAAGCTTTCCGGCAAATACCGGACGGAACACTACGGGATCATGCCCTGGACTTGGTCGTGTCGTTTAGCGCCAGGGTAAAAGAGTATTACGAAAACGAGGACGATTAATCCTCGTTTTTTAGTTTGGCCTCGATTTCGTCCAACTTTTGTTTGTGCTTTTTTATCTGCTCTTTTAGGTTCGGTAGTATCAGCTGTTCTATTTTGCGTTTTTCGGCCTTTAGTTCTTCTTGCTGTTCGTCTGCAAATATCACCATCGATACAACAATCATTTCTCTCTATCTCCTCTATCGCTGGGGCGGGGGGGGGTAAAACTCTACATAAACTTGACAGGCATTTTATCAAACCAAATTCTTGTAGTCAATGGCTGTCTCATATGAATTTGGTTAGAGTGCGTGTTTGTGAGACGATTGTACGCTTATGCAACATACGCGGAGAGATTTTTAAGGATTTCCAAGAGGAATGGGGTAGAAATTCATGGGGATCGTATGAAACAACTTTACGCTAATGTAACATTTTCATAGAAAACTCATATGAAATCCCAAGGCCGCACCTATGAACATTTGGTAGTCTATACCCAAGACCCAAAGGAGGATTACAATGTTCAAAAAATTAGTTATATCAATAGCCTTGGGGATGTTTCTCAGTTTTGCTATTTTTGTATCCCCGCTCTCTCGATTAACCCACACAGAAGCAAAAGCGGCACGCGCCACATTGATTACTGATACTGTTTACCTGCCTATAGTGGTATCGCCACCTAAACCGCCCGGTGTTTACCTGATGAATAACCATTCCTATTTTGTTGATTCTAGGTATTTGTACATTGTTGGGGAGGTTCATAACACTATGTCGGAACCTGTAAGATGGGTGAAGGTTAGCGTAGACTTGTTTGATGACGAAGGTCGGCTGGTGGGGACAGATTTTACATTTGTTAGCGCGGACAAAATACCTGCCGGACGTAAAGCATGTTTTCAGCTTTTTCTTTCGGAGCCGCCAGGCTGGACTAATTACCAGTTATCAAGCGCATATCGGTATTTAGGCGAAGTTGTAACCGGCCTAACCGTATTTAACGACAGTGGGCGGATTGATGGTGATGGCTATCAGGTTATTGGTCAAGTTCGCAATGACTCAGGTCAGCGTATAGAGTATGTTCAACCGTCCGTAACTCTGTACAACGATGTTGGTACTGTTATTGGATGCGATTACACATACATCAACTTAACACATCTTGACCCTGGACAGGTCGATTCGTTTTCTACGTCGTTTTATGGCCGTGGGTCGTATGCGGATGTAGCGAGGTATCAAGTGCTGGTTGACGGAAGCCTAAAGTAACGATCACCACTATGTTGCTACGGGTTCGTTTGATGCGTCAACCGA
>JAGRBZ010000681.1 GCA_020433805.1 Anaerolineae bacterium | reverse complement strand
TTGGTCGTCTTTTCTGGAGTTTATTATAGCGACTGTCGCCTTTTTTTTCGAACCTTTGTTCAGTGTAGGGTAACGAGTTAATTAAGCCTCATCATCGCGGGGGCCAACCCAGAAGAGCGGATTGTGGGCCACTTCCCAAAGATAACCATCTGGGTCTTTGAAGTAGCCGGAATAGCCACCCCAAAAAACCTTTTGCCCCGGTTTAACAAGCGTGGCTCCGGCGGCAACGGCTTGGCTGAGGATGGTATCGACCTCTTCTTCTGAGGCAACATTGTGAGCCAGTGCGAAGCCGGCAAACCCGCTGCCTTCCGGTGAGACGGTGGCATCTTCGGCCAAATCTTCGCGCCCGTACAGCCCCAACCAGGTGCCGTTGAGCGTAAAGAAAGCGACATCCGGCGGTGACTCCATCCGGGGGAAGCCTAGCCCTTCCTCATAAAACTTCACCGACGCAGCGACATCGCGCACGCCAAGCGTTATCATGCTTATACGGGGTTTCATGATGTTTACTCCTGTTTTGATACACGCAATGTTACTAAATGTAGAAAAACATGCCTTTTTCGTATAAGTTTTTTCGAAAAAAGTACTTTCGGGCATTTGTTTGGTGACTTTTGGCACTTGTCGTGTGCCTGTAAAATATTGTATTCTAAGGCTGTCACACTACCTGGGGAGGTTGGTTTTGACATGACGAATTTGCAAAAACATCTTTTGACCAATGATTGCACCTTAATACTTCGGATAGAGACTAGAGCGCAGTGCAAATAGTTGTCGTATAATACCACAATTTTAGAGTATGTTCTTACATTATACATAGAAAACAGTTTGCAATTATAAAAATTCGTTTGAAGTTTTTTATTCTGTGACAGGCCCCATTTTGCGGCTATGACACCCTCTATTAAATTTTTAGTCTCCAGCTATTTTAATGCCCTCGCTCTATCCGCATTCGTTTAGGACATTCATTACTCTATAAAAGAATAGTTCGTTGAAAGGAATTTGTTGGATGAAAATGCTGGGCATTAAAAAGTCACAAAAAGGCCAGGGGCTGGTTGAGTATGCGCTCATCCTGACGTTGGTTGCCGTTGTGGTGATCGGCGTTTTGATTACGCTTGGCCCGATTGTGGGTGAGGTCTTTAGTAAGGTAAATCGTGTGCTTGGCGGTACTAGCTCTGGTGCAATTACGAGTGTATCGGCTGCGCGTACGGGTGGAGGCAACGGAAATGATGTTGTTGTTACCCTTACTGTTTCAAAAAGTAGTTCGGTTACTGCGTTTGATTCACAGAGTGGACAATCGAAAACAACGGCATGTAGTGGCAGTTGTACAGTCACATTGACCGGTGTCGGGGCCAGTTCAGGAACTGTAACGGTGACGGCGGTTGAAGGAGGAACCGCATCGACAGGTTATCCTGTAAAACCTTAATTCGATTAAAAACTTACCAGATATGTAATAAAAATGTGTGACAGGTGTATAGACTAGAGAAGAGTAGCGAAAGGACTCACTCGATGACCACAAACTCAAACAGAATTACGGCAACTTCAGTTCACAGTCATGTTTCAGATAAACAAGTCCCGCAAGTATGGCAGCGACTAATAAAATATTTTGTAAGTGCCGGACTAGGTGTTATAGGCGGGGGGATAGGCGTAGCCGGTACTATGGCTTGCATTGTTGGTATTCAGCTCTTTTATGTAACCGACAAAATGTTTTTACCCAGCCTTACTATCACCGCTGTGGTTGCTTCGGTAATAGGATTAGGAGCCTCGTGGATGCTCTATTATAGCGTTCAAAAGTTTTCGCCGTTCGTACTACTTCGCCATTTAAATTCCGATAATTTACAAGTTATCTTTGTAATGAGTATTTTGACCAGCCTGTTACAGACATTTTTGTTTATGCACGATATTTTTGCGGGGCTTTCAACGCAAGTTCAGTACATCTGGGTCTAATCGTAACGGTATGTGGCGCGCTCACAGGTTCAATACATAAAGGAAATGCACTCATGGTTTTTAATAAATTGGTCTCTCTCATTCGGTGTAACAAAATTTTTGATGTACAAGGTAAAAAAGGGCAAAGTCTCGTTGAAATAGCTATCGCGATGCCGATTCTCATATTTTTACTTATTGGTGTCTTTGAGGTGGGTTCTGCATTGAGAAGCTATTTGGTGCTGGTTAATGTCAATCGAGAAATTACGCGATTTGCTGTTAGACCGGGGTATCTCGACTTTTCAACCGAAGCAACAATTGATGATAGTTATAAAAGTGTATTTAATTGGGTAGGGAGTGCAAACGCCGGTGAGTGGGTAGAAGATTCAATAAATAACGGTCAGCTCGATCTTGACTTTAAGGACGGCGGAAGTTCGACGCTCATCGTATCCCACGTGGTCGTTAATACCGGCATACCATGTGCCGATAAAAAGGGAGAGCCACTTACCGAGTGTGATTGTAGTGAATTGGATGATCCGGCATATGAAACATTTAATTATGATGATATCATCATACATCCCGACATGGGGGGCAAGGGATATCAAGCCCAGTCGTTTGGCCCGGCATCAACATCAACCGGAGATAGATCAACAAAAATTGATTACGATATTCTCACCGCCGACTTAACTAAGGAAAATAATAAGTTTAACTGCGAAATTTTGAACAGAGGAGGAGTACCCTCCTCTAACAACGTAATTATCACGGAAATGTATCATGATCAACCGCAACTTTTTGGCTTTCCGTTAATATCCAACCCGTTTACTGATCCGGTTCCTCTTTACACGCACACAGTAATGCGGTTACTTGAAGGCACACGCGGTATTAACCAAAACACAATAGGGCCTATGTGTTTAGCTTATCCCCTAACAGCACCGCAAAGTATTATCGATAGTTCGTCTGTTGGTACTAAAATTGATATTTTAGGTGGCGCTGGTCCGAGCGATTGGGGCTGGTTGACCTGGAACCCCGGCGAAGATGATGAAAACTACCTTAATGCTGAGTTAGAGTACAAACAAATGTCTGCAAATGATTATACTAATTCCAATTAACCTGGGGACCATGATCTCAGCGTTGGTGACTCTGTAACATCTTTGAACGGTACGGTTAATTCCAGCGACACTCGTGACCTTATGCTCAGTTTAGTTGGTCAAGAAATTATTATTCCTATTTGGGATGACACCAGTCCAAATGGTTTTGTCAAACTTGATAATCCCAATGCGCCACCGCCTAAAGTTGGGGCTTATTTAATTAGCAGCTTTGTCAAAGTCCGAATTGACGCTGCGAGCGATATCCACATCACGCCTAAAAAAGAGATCTTTGCTACCTACTTAGGTCCTG
>JAGRBZ010000680.1 GCA_020433805.1 Anaerolineae bacterium | reverse complement strand
TTGACTGTTCCCTTGGCAGGTTTCAGTCAATTTTGCCTCTTTTTTCCTCAACCACAGAATCCGCCAGAACTAGAAATGTTTAATCAATTTTAACAAACCTGAAAAGGATTTGAACTACAAAACAAATTAAAACCTTATTAACTTCTACACTAGATTACACGAGTATAACTATGGACATTACCGCTCAACAAATCGCAGAATTAGAGAAAAGTTATTACGAGGCTATTGTGCCTGTCGCTAAAGTTACCCCTGGTTTAAGCCTTTCCTTTCGTAATGAAGTTATCCTTACCAGCAACGAGAATTTACCCGATATTAGTACCACACACGCCTGTTTGTTACGCTCCTCATTAGAAGATGCGGATGATTTGATTGAAGAAATCATCGATTATTTCAAAATGAGAAACCTGCCTAAAACGGTTTTCATCTCGCGAGCCTGTACACCGACTGATATTGGCCGGAGGTTAGTGAAAAGGGGATTTATTCGCCATAAAGAAGAGGAAGCCTGGCTTGTGCTTGAAACCTTACAAGCCCTTGATAGTTTTTCACCCGCTGAAGAACTCTGTGTGAAAGAAATCGATGAAAATGGGGCTTTTACATTTGCTGAGGTCATGCTTACGGCTTCGGGGCTGTCAACCAATTTGGCTCCGTTGGTTGCACAATCAATGGTGCCTTCGATTGCTATCCCGGAAATGTGTTATTTTCTGGGCTTTGTAGAAGATAAGCCGATAGCCAGTTGTAGCCTCATTCAACATCACGAATATGCGGTCATGAGTGAGATAAATGTTATCCCGGAATATCAGGATAGTGAGATAGGCGTTAGTATCGGCGTTACAGCCCTCAGAAATATGCATAAACGGGGCGTTGAAAACGTTATCTCACAAGCACCCATCGGCACTGTGTATGAAAAATATTTGCATGCGCTCGGTTTTAAGCGAGCATTTACGCGCGTTATGTATATGTTGTCGTGACGCAACGAATTTAGGTTTTTAGAGTTGTAAGCCATTGACTTCAAAGAGTTCCTCCCCTATACTTTTATGTACTATAATGCATTTAATGGATCGTTATTCCACATTCACCTCTTAAAGTAACAGCACATTCCTCACTATGGGCTGTTATCGCTCCCAATGCTTATCGTTGATGAACAATTTAAATGCATTGTTGTTGCATTGAGACAATACGCAAGCATGTGCGGTATAAAAGTAGTATCAATGCACAAGGTATATAAAACTTCAAATGAGATACCGGCTAATGCTTCAGGGCCGGTTATCTCCGCTCTATCTCCAAATTTTACGGAAAGGAATAATCGATGGCATTAAAGACGTTGCGCAAAGCAGTAAACGTGGCCTCGGAAGTCATGGAGGAGAACGATTTTAGAATCGATCCGAAAGATTTCTTCTCGGCCCAAGAGCGAACCGGTTCGATGGGTACGCAAATTGCCCAGTTTACGACCTCTTTGTCCGAAGCTGCTCAAATTCTCAACAGCAGTACCGCTCAGGAAAATGACCGTGGCGGGTATACCAATGTTATTTCGCCGATGGTGATACCTAAAGATACGCGCTCTTATCTTTGGATTGCTGTGGCGGTTGTTGCGGCAGTGGCGGGAATTGTTGGCTTTACGTTTGCCGCTATTTTGCCGGGTTCACCCTTTTTAGGGCTGTTTGGACTTCCTTACTGGATTGTCTGGTTAGGATATATTGCTCTAAGCATTTGGAAGAATTGTTTCGTGATGATACCTGATGGCTGTCAGGCACTTATCACCAAGTATCAGAAGGTCGAAGAAATTGTGGGATCAGGCCGTAAGTTTTTGTTTCACCCGATGAAACGGGTTGGCTACATTGTGAACACAACCAAAGAGTATCCTTACAACGCGCCTATTCGCCAGGCTCCTACGCAAGAGCGGGTGGAAGCCTCAGTCGACTTGTTTTTACAATTCCGTATCGAAAGCCCCAGTGACTTTATTTTTACGCTGGGTGGGGCCAAGGGATTCTCTGAGAAACTGCACAATGCAATTAGCGAAGTAACACGTGCCCTGATATATGAGCAGAAAGCCGAAGACATTTACGATTTGGTCGGTGAAAGCACGCAGGGTTTGCTCGAAAGTCTCAATCGCCAGTTTTTGCCGGCTGTCCGTTTTGTAAATGCGAATATCACCCACGCAGAGCCATCAAGCCAGGAGTATCGCATGGACCTGGCTGCGGCTGAAGTGATTAAAGTAGCAAAAAGCGCTTATACGTACCAGTACGAACTTCAGCTTCGAAAAGAACAGGATGAAGGGGATCTCAACAAAGAGTTGGCCTCGCTACGGGAACAGCTTTCGGAAATTCGAGCGGAGATCGCCACCTATCAGGCCCAGATTGATACCGCCAAAGAAAAGGCTATCAACCGGGCTAATGCTTACGCCCAGCAGCTTCTTATCGAAGCCGAAAGTGAAGCGAAAGCCAATGCCGCTCTGTTGGAAGCGCAAGCTTTGGACATCAAACTGCTCAACAGCGCACGCTATCCGGAAATTTTAGAGTATCGCTTCCGCAAAGAGACCCTCAATAAATTAGAGGACGTAGCTGATAAATTGCCGCAGGTGATTAATATCGGGCCACAAGAAAACAACGAAATCAATTTTATGGCGGTCGCTCGCAGTATGTTAGGGGTACAGGATGCGCCACTTTATACTGCCGACGAAATTGAGGAGATTCGGCACAAAGTCAATGAAGTGAAAAGTCGCATCGAGACTCGAGCCAAACAAATTGAAAAACTCAAGAATGGGACCGTCAGCGACAATAAAGGCTTAAAAGAAAAGGTAGCCGATCTCGTGCCGAAGGAAGAAGAACTGCTTGCAGGAGGGATAAGCGAATGAGCGTGCGAAAGCAAGGATTCTCTAAAGTTAAAGAAGTAGTCGCGTCGTGGAACAATATTCGGCAACTGTTGCGCTCCGGCGACGGTAACGATTTGGTGCCGGTGGTTATTCCTAAAGACAAACAAGGATATGGTTGGCTGTTTTGGTTTGCACTCGCTTTTTGGTTGGGTCTAACGCTGATTTTTGTAGGATTTTCAATTATGCCATTGCTCTCTTTACTCGGCGTGGTTGTTGGCTTGTTTTTTATGGCTGCCGGTGCTTTTGCGCTGTGGCAGAATGCAAAAATAGAAATCGAGGAAGGGACAACCGGTATCTATTCGAGCTATGGCAAAATTGAAGGAACGCTCAACCCGGGTCGCAACTTTTTGTGGAAACCCTGGGAAAAGGTTGAATATATTGTCGATACGTCGACGGAAATACCTTACACCGCTCCGGTACTTGCCTCGCCTACCCAAGAAAATGTTCCACTCAAGTCG
>JAGRBZ010000679.1 GCA_020433805.1 Anaerolineae bacterium | reverse complement strand
CTGATACCTTTACTATGGTTATTGAACAGAAATATTGTTGATGGTTTGCTTATTCGGTTGTTAAAGTACAGCATTGAATTATGAAGGTTTAATAAATAACCGTACAATATCTCCCACGGCGACCACCGAGCGTTGAAACGCCTGGCTACAAGAGGTAAAAGCTCGCTGAAGTAAGCTCGGCTCAGTATGCGAGCCGGTTTGAACCGGCTTTCACCTCAACTAGACGAGGGCTTCCAGCCCTTGGCGGTCAGCGGGGGATTGCTACGCCGGTTAAGCATTAACCCCCGAATGAATTCGCGGCTGTTATAAAAAACGTGTTTCAAACACGTTTCCCCTAGCAGGCATTGAATTCATTCAATGCCTCAACCAGCCCGCGCCAGCGACAGCAGCCCACAACCAAAGGCTTTAGCCGGGCCGATGCCGCATTCTACCGCCTGCACCAGCTTGTCCGGGTCTTTTACTTGCAGGTGGCCGTCAAATTGAACCGTGTAGAGCGTTATCGGTTTAGCCTTCGGTTGTTTCCATATTTTTTGGGCCTGGCTCTGGCTTATAGCAACATTCAATATAGTAAAGCCACCGGCCTCGGCCCGGTTATTAAGCCAATCTCGCTGCTCATTTTCCTGCACAAGAGGCACACGATTGCTGTTCAGCGTTTTGCCGGTTGCCTCATCCCAGCGCCCTTTTTTTATAGTGGGGTTAGCGCACAGCCGAAAGCTGAGAATTTGACCGGCTTGCAAAGGAAGGTTGAGCGGTCTTATGGCTGGGTTGGGCCAGGGATCAGACGGGTCAGGGGTCATCAAGTAGGCCGGATTTATCTCAGCCCAATCCGGTTCCAAGGTCGACTGCACCATCAACACCGGTAGATCGTCGCGCATCTCCAGCCGATAGAGAACCTTAGCGGCCTCTCGTTTAACCCCATCGGGAAAACCGCGCATGATCATTTGGTGAATTTTGTAGGGGTTGCGCAAATGTTGTCGCCAAACCTGGCGGTTGTCTGGGTTTAGCTGTAGTCGAGAAAGATACATTAGCTTGCCTCCACTTCAATAACAATAGGTATATCATTTTTATCTTTTGTGTAACGCGGCCCAAACTGCCGGTATTGACGTGATAAAATTTGGTCGCGGCGTCGCACCCCATCAATATCTAAGGTTTCCAGCACACAGCGTACTACCGGGGATTTTGGTGGCTTGACTGTCAAGCTCCAACTGCCCCATTGGAGTGCTTCTTCCAAATCGTCAAAGTGTCCCACGCCATCAAAAACCGGACGGCTGGGCGGACAAGATTTACGCCCTAAATAAACCGGCCAGACCGGATGTTGCAAGGCTTGGGCCATTTGCTCAATCAGGACTTCATCCTGCGATTGTAACGCCACCAGAAAAGAAGCATCGCACAAATAATCGCGCCACGTCAGTTCCGTATGGGGGCTGCCGCTGCTGAGCTTGGGTTTCCCCTGGGCCGTAAGCAGCGTTGGGTAATCGTAGCCGCCGCCGACAGTGTGGTAATCTGTAATGAGCTGACCGGGGGCATCGCAGCGCACGGCCATGCGCGTTTTTTCGGCCAAGGGGCGAATCTGGGCGTCGGTGTGGTAGCCCAGCGCACAAGCCACCAGGCCAATGACGCCCGATTTGGTCGGCTCCGAGGCCGTGTCGCGCACGCTCCACCGGCCTCGCTCCCCCCAGGCTTGCAGGGGGCCTTCTAACCGTAAAAAGAGGGTATTAGCCATTGAGCGCCTCCGTAATTTTTTCGGCGGCCCATGCCTGCAAACCGGGCAGCGATTCTTTGTCTGCCATGGTGGTCAATACCTGGTTGACGGCTGCCGGAGCATCACCGGCTTTATGGCCCGGTAGGTGGGTTTCGGTGGTGTAATAGGCTCTCGACCCGTTAAGAGCATATGCCTTGCGCAGGCGTTCCGCATAATCATGCAATTGGTTGATTGAGTTTTGCATCATCGAGGTTTGACGACCGTGCGTGGCCGGTTTGAGAAAAGCGTTGGCGTAACTGACCGGAATATTCTTGGGGCTGATTTCAACCAGCATAAAGTCAGGCAGGTTTTGGGCTGCCGTGCTGTTTTGTTTGCCGCTGGGTTGAGCCAAAGCCGCCGCCTCAATCAAAGCCGTAACCGCTTGCGTTGCTACCTCGGTATCACCGCCTAAATTCTTCACCAAATCTTCCCAGCAGATGTTGATATATTTGTAGTAGGTAGAACTGTTCATCTCTAAATCGCCAATCATACTTGCGCCGGTTTCACCGGATATGTCATCTACGGCGGTAAAGTAATCGAACTCCCGTGTCAAACTGTTTGTCGAGATGGCATGGGCCACTTGCACTGCTGCCTCTACATTATTGAAAGCGACGGAGGTGGTCATACGACCAAACATGGCCATATCAACTGAGCGGGGTGTCTCGTGCCCCATTGTTGTTTCAATATCTTTGATAGGTAATGATTTGGAGCTAGAAAACACTTTGTCCCCCACCTCTTGATACAGGTGCCATAGCTTTTCTGACACTAGCTTTGCTTCAACTGGGGTCAGATAAACCAGAATTTTAGTTTTGATTTCTCCTTCGTAATCTTCTTTGATAGCCCCACCGCCGCCCAACTCTGGCAGCCGCCGGATAATGGTTTGGCGTGCTTTCTCATCAGCACCTAATTCTTTTAATGCCTCATCAACCAATTGAGGTAGCAGATTGGTACGGTTGGCCAGCAATCCATCATCCTTAAAGGCCGCTTTGAACACATCCGAGTGACGCATGCTCCGCTTAAGACATTGGCTCGAAATGCGGCCTCTGGGATAACCGCCAAAGATGGCGCTTTTCGGTGAGCCGGAATCGTCGCGATTGAGGTTAGAAGGAACATAGTTTTGTAAAATATGAATTTGGATCAACATCGTTAAATCTCCTTAGAATGGTTGTTAGGAACCCGACACGTTTTTGAAATCTGTTGGGTCTTGTCAATTGGTTAATACGTCAAGCATGTCATTTCGAGCGACGAAGGAGCGAGAAATCCCTCCAACCTCCATTTATAAAGGAACATCTCAGGGATTTCTCGGCAAAAAACGCCTCGAAATGACATAAGATGCGGTGCTACTCAGTAACACGTTCGCGAACAAAATAATCTCTAGCCCACTTCTTTTGCACCCGCCGCTCAGGATATGACCATTTCAAGACATCTTGCAACAGGTTGCCCCAATGCACGCGGCCACCGCTATTGGTGAGCAAATGAACGGCCTGCCGTAACTGAAAGGGCAACTGCTGCTCATCGGCATCCAGTAGCCGCTCCATACGGCGATCCAGGCCGGTACCGTTCTTTTCCGTGCGTACCTGATACAGGGATTTACCAAAACTGTCGGGTGGTGGAGCCGTTGTTTCCTTGTCA
>JAGRBZ010000678.1 GCA_020433805.1 Anaerolineae bacterium | reverse complement strand
TAAAAGAGATTACGGCCAAAATTGATATTCCGCTGGTACTGCACGGCGGCTCGGCCAACCCCGATGAAGAAATTGCCAGGGCCGTTAAACTGGGTATCAATAAAATCAACATCTCCAGTGACATCAAAAGTGCCTTCTACAAGAAATGCCGTGAAGTCCTCGCCAACGTGAATCTGCACGAGCCGAACTCCATTTACCCGCCCTGTATCGCGGCCATGAAAGAAGTGGCCCGTTACAAAATCGACCTCTTTGACGCCACCGGCAAAGCGGATTTGTATTAATCCGGTAGTTCTCAATACACACCAGACCTGACAGGTTTTGTCCTCAATTTTGCAATAAGAAACACGCTCGAGTGCAAAATTATCGCCACCAGAACGCGATCGACAAAACCTGTCAGGTCTTTCTTACTTATCAAAGAAGATGGAAGAAAGACTCATGAAAGCAAACATTGCCGTAGGTTTCGGCAACAACATCGACTACGAAATTGTCTTAAACTCGAAAGCCATCGAAGACCTCATCAACCGGTACGACATCCGTCTCGCCGAGTTAGACATCAACACCCTTATCAAATCCGAACGCGATCTGGTCATCTCAATCCTCAGCTTCTTACAATTGAGCATCGGCGGCGAACGCATTGTTGCTTCCTCAGACATCATCGAGCAGTTTTCGGCGCACTTTGAAAAGAAGATCACGCTCGGCGGAACATCGGTGCGCGCGGCCATCGCCATGCGCAAATTTGGCTATAAGTCAGCGCTGCATCTGGTTACCCTTAACGACCACGTTCGCAAACTTATTCCGCACGATAGCCCCTACGTGTGCAGCAGCACCGAAGAGAGTTTATACCCCCATCTCATTGCGCAATACGGCCAAGGTATTCACATCAAAGCGAACGACATCGACATCTGCGCTAGCCACGCCAACCGCCTTATTTACCACAACGACACCGACAACATCACCATGAACCTCAACGAAGCATACGGCGACCTGATTACCGAAGCCAAGGTTTTACTCTTCTCAGGCTTTAACGCCATGGAAAGCGAAACCCTGCTGGCCGAACGGATGGAAACCATCTTACGCATTATGAGCCACTTGCCCGAAGATGCCCTGGTTTATTATGAAGACGCCGGTTTCCATGAGCCACGCTTTAGCCACCTAATTTATCGTACGCTGGCCGGCAAGCTCGATATTGTCAGCCTTAATGAGGATGAACTGCAAGACTATCTCGATCGGCGGATTGACCTGCTTGATGCCGTTCAAATCAAAGAAGCTGTTGAAGACCTCCACAAACTGATCCCTGTGCCCGTGCTGGTTGTCCATTCCAAATATTGGGCGCTGGCCTACGGCGACAATGCCGCCCGCTTTGCCAAATCTCTTAAAGGCGGCACAACCATGGCCACCACCCGCTTCCGGCACGGCGATGACTTCACCGTGGACGATTACCATACCATCGAAACCCTACCGCCCACCCCAGCCGGTGCCCACTTTACCGAGGCTATTACCCAACTGATGGGCAATAAAATAAGCTGTGTACCCGTTGCCCAGGTCGAGCAGGCCAACGCCACCACTGTGGGTCTTGGCGATGCTTTTGTCGGCGGCTTCCTGCCTGCGCTTTTAAGCGTTGAAGAATAGACACCTTCTGTAGTGCGTAGTACGTATTTCGTAGTTTTTAATACGCACTACGCACTGTGCACTAGGGTTGAATTTCCTCTCCTACTTTTCTATAATTATCTTATTAAACCAAATATGTTATAAGGAAGGTAATCATGAGCGAATACATCCCTAGCCCCACAGATTGGGTAGCCAAGCAAGTTGAACTCTACGAAAGCAGCGGTGGAACCGAGGGGTTGACCTTGCGAGATACCGGCCTGCCGGTCATCATCGTGACGAATACAGGCCGCAAGACGGGAGCCATCCGTAAGACTCCCCTTATGCGGGTCGCCGATGGCGATAACTATGTCCTCGTTGCCTCTAAAGGCGGAGCGCCTGAGCATCCGTTTTGGTACTACAACCTCAAAGCCGACCCCAACGTTGAAATTCGCGACAAGACCGAACTCTACACAATGCGCGTCCGCGAGGTTAACGACCCCGCTGAGCGACAACGCCTGTGGGCCATCGCTGTAGAAGCATTCCCGCCTTACCAACAGTACCAAAACAAAACCGACCGCCTCATCCCCGTCTTTGTCGCCGAGCCTGTCGCATAAGCACCAGCTAATTTATCCGGTTATCTCTGACCCAACGTTGCCCGGAGATAACCGGATTGTTTTCTAATAAAGAAACTTTCACTTTGATAACTCTGCACTAACCCTGGTAAAGGAAATTAGACAGAATTAACATGATTTACATAATTGTGAAAATTAAAATCATGATAATCGTGTCAATTCTGTCGATTATTTTGTCGACCTTCCGGCATCTTCACGTTTCCACGGTTTAATGGGAGCCTACCTTTCACTTTCACCATAATCAAATCCTGAGTTTCATTATGGTGAAATTTTGAGTCTCATACCTATCAAATTTTGAATTTCATTACAATGAAAATTGAATATCCTTATAAGGTGGTGATCAGAGTCTCGGTAAGGTCATGGTCAACTTCCTTATAAGGTCGCCACGATTTCATTACCGAGACACGATCAATCTTCTTAGGTAGAAAATTGAGTTTCCTTACTAGGAAAATCAGAATCTCATACGTATCAAAATTGATTTTCATTATGGTGAAAAATTGAGTTTGATTATGGTGAAATTTGGAGTCTTATTACAATGAAATTCCAAATCACTCGATAGAGATGCTTTTAGCCCCTTGTAACGTGGAATGGGGGACGTAGAACGTAAAATCTCACGTTCCACGCCAAATTTCCTCTCAAACCTTTTGCGGCAAGTCTAGATATGCTATACTTGAAGTATCTTCATTTTCGACTTCGCCTCAATGCTATCCATTTCTACTACAGAATTCCTGTGTTTGTTAAAATACATTATCGTCCCAAATTTTTTTTATGAAAAGGCTGATTGAATTTGGGGTCAACTATAGGCCCTTTTTCAGATAGTAGGAGTCGTTAGGGCGAAAAATGAGTATAGATGTGACAGAGTACAGAGGTAGTGCAATTAATCCTTGTTGATAGTTCATGCGAGTTACACAGATTGACTATTGAAAGGATCTGATCTCATCTAAAAAACCTAGCGGCGGTCATCACCTATATCAACATATTGTTTTTGCCGCTCATGATTATACAATCTGCTTGCGACAAAAAGAATCAAGGAGACTGGAAATGAAATGGAAATACTTTACGGCTTTCTGTTTTTTCGAAAATAAGTGCACTTTAGTTTCCGCTAAAACAGACAACAAAAATAGGCCAGATAGTTTGTCTGGGAACAGAACATTAACAAACCAGAT
>JAGRBZ010000067.1 GCA_020433805.1 Anaerolineae bacterium | reverse complement strand
GGCTTTTCCCCCTAACCCTGGGCTGGTTTGAAGTCGCCACGTGGGGCGCGAAACCGCCCTTTATCTTAGGACTGTTCCCCACAAACTTATTTACATGGACTTTTTGGTCGCACGCGATTCTCCCGGCCTTTACCTTGGGTACAGCCTTTTCTGCCTCGATCGCCCGCTTAACACGGGCCAGCCTGCTGCAAGTAATCCGCGAAGATTATATTCGCACGGCGCGTTCAAAGGGGCTGCGCGAACAGTCGGTTATGCTTGTGCATGCGCTGAAAAATAGCCTAATCCCGGTCATCACCGTATTAGGCCCGTTACTGGTTGTCTTGGTAACAGGCACCTTTGTTGTCGAGCAAATATTTGGTATTCCCGGTATGGGTAAATATTTTGTAACCAGTATCGGCAACCGAGATTACACCGTCATTACCAGCGTCAGTCTCATTTTTGCTGTACTGCTCGTTTTGGCTAATTTGCTAGTCGATATCGTATACGCTTGGCTCGACCCGCGTATTCAGTACAGTTAATCAGAAAGCGATTAAGAGAGAAAGCTTGATTTGCTCGTAGGGAAGAGCGAGCTTTGCTGCTCCCCTTGTTGTCTATCAATTACCGGAAGATGTAGCTTAACAGCGCGTCTGGAGGAGAAATTCATGTCCGTTGCCACTGAAAAGGCCACCCCCCCCTTACCCAAAAACTCTGAGCGCCGTGAGCGCAGCCCGCTGGGCGATGCGTTTCGCCAACTGCTTAAAAACAAAGTGGCCGTTGTCAGCGGTGTATTTATTATTACCCTTATTTTTTTGGCCGTTTTCGCCGATTTTTTCAACAGCTATGCCTTACAGGGCTACCAAGATGCACTTGGGCCTAACCAGCCTCCCTACGCCAAACAAGTGCTGCAAGACAACAACGCCCGCCCCGGCGCAACTTCAAAAAACCCCAGCTTGGAAGGCTTTGTCTACTGGCTGGGTGCCGATAATCTGGGTCGCGACCTGTGGACCAGGACACTGTATGGTACCCGTGTTTCAATTGCTGTGGCCTTGGTGGCTGGAACGGTAAGCCTGGTGGTTGGTGTCATCTACGGTATCGTGGCCGGCTACATGGGCGGTCGCGTGGATGATGTGATGATGCGCATTGTCGATTTTTTATATGGACTGCCGCTGTTAATCGTGGTCATTTTGGTGCAAGTTTACTTTAAATCATTAGACCGCAGCGGCGATGCCGGTGGACTTGTTTCTTACCTGGTCAGTATCGACAAAGCCATGGGCGGCATGTTTTTTATATTTGTTATTTTAGGGGCTTTAAGCTGGCTGAGTATGGCCCGCATTGCTCGTGGTCAGACTCTGTCGATCAAAGAGAAAGAGTTTGTCGAAGCGGCCCATTCGATTGGGGCGCGTCCGCAGCGCATTATCTTCAAACAGATTCTGCCTAACATCCTAGGCCCCTGTCTGGTTCAGGAAACGCTGGAAATTCCTGGCTATATTCTGACCGAAGCCTTTCTCAGCTTTATTGGCTTAGGCGTTAACGCTCCCACTCCCAGTTGGGGCATCATGATCAACGAAGCGTTTCAAGGTTTGCGCTCGAACCCCCACGCGCTAGTGCCCCCGGCCGTGGCTTTAACCCTCACCGTGCTAGCCTTCAATTTTCTGGGCGACGGCCTACGCGATGCTTTTGATCCTCGCTTGCGGGAGTAGAAGTGGCTAGATAGCAGAAACAAGTATGTTGCTGCAGATAAATACCTTGAAAGAGGTGCTATGCTATCTCCTACCGAACGATTCTCTAATCGCGTTGAAAACTATATTAAATATCGTCCCAGTTATCCGGCGGCCCTGATCGATCTGCTCGAATCGGAGTGTCAGTTAACGCCTGCTTCTTTGGTAGCCGACATCGGCTCAGGGACGGGCTTGCTGACCAAGCTGTTTTTGGACAACGGCAACACCGTCTTTGGCGTTGAGCCTAACGCCGAGATGCGTGCTGCCGCTGAGACCCTGCTCAATGCGTACCCAAATTTTGTAAGTGTCGCTGCCCCCGCCGAGGCTACAACCTTGGCCGCTGAGCAGGTCGATTTCGTTACAGCCGGTCAAGCGTTTCATTGGTTCGATATTGTCGCCGCCCTACAAGAGTTTAGGCGTATTCTTAAGCCGCAGGGCTGGATTGTGCTCGTTTGGAACATGCGACGCCATGACGATCCGTTTCAGAGCGCCTACGAACAACTGGTAAAGCGCCACAGCCAAGAGTACAGCGCAGTCAACCACAAGCGGATTAATGATCACGTTTTGAGCGAAATTATGGGGCCGGATATGAGGCTGACCACACTGGACAATGAGCAGATTCTCGATTACGAAGGCATCAAGGGGAGATTGCTGTCAGCCTCATATGCGCCATTAGAGGGGCAAGCGGGTCATCAGGCTATGCTTGATGACCTCCTCGCTATCTTTGAGCAGTACCAGCAAGCGGGGCGGGTGCGTTTTACCTATCGAACCAATGTCTACTACACCCAAAACCCCCAACTTGCTAAAGCTTAATCGCGCTGAGCGCCGTGTACAAAGCCATACGGATAGTAAGGCAGCGGCAGTTCGCTGGCTTCAGTTAGTCGAGCCATTTGCTCTACTGACAGATCCCAACCACATGCCCCTAAGTTTCCTTCTAACTGTTCCATCGTGCGTGCCCCAATGATCGGAGCCGTAACGCCGGGCCGATTCAGCACCCAATTGAGGGCCGTTTGCGCTGGCGATTTGTCCGTTTCTTCGGCCACCTCTAAGAGCGTATCGATAATCGACCAGGTGCGGTCGTTGGCGTAGCGCTCCCAGGCTTCGCTCCAACCTTTTTCGCTGGCTTTCTCCAAGCGAGTGGCTTGGGGCGGCTTTTCCATATCGGTACTTGCCGGTTAACCAGCCGCCGCGTAGGGGACTCCAGGGAATAATGCCCAGACCTTCGTTTTCGCAAATGGGCAGCAGCTCCAACTCAAGCTGGCGGTCGAGTAGATTGTAGAGCGGTTGCAGGCAAACAAACGGCTCCCAGCCGTTGTGCAAGCTCAAGTCGATGGCTTTCTGCAACTGCCAGCCGGTAAAGTTGCTGACGCCGATATAGCGCACCTTGCCACTTTTTACCAACCCATCGAGCGTGCTCAACGTTTCTTCAAGCGGGGTGCGCTTGTCCCAACAATGCACCTGATACAGATCGATATAATCTGTTCCCAGCCGGCGCAGGCTGGCCTCGACGCCGGACAAAATATGCTTGCGGCTCAGACCCACGTCGTTCGGGCCATCGCCCATGCCAAAGCGCACCTTCGTCGCAATCACCAGATCATCGCGGCTTGCCATCGGTAGCCAGCTCCCCACAATCTCCTCCGACACCCCCTGCGAATAGACATCGGCAGTGTCGATAAAGTTGCCGCCGGCCTCCACAAAGCGATCTAGCATGCTATAACTGGTCGTCTCATCGGTTTCGCGGCCAAAGGTCATTGTGCCTAAACACAGTTCACTCACTTTTAAGCCGGTTTTGCCTAAGTAACGGGTATTCATGGTTATCTCCTTTGATTTGTTTAGAGTTTACGTGTCACTACCCTATAGTTTATAAGATCACCGTCCGTTGAGCGTGACAGAGTGCGTGACAGAACACTTAGAAGCTGTTAAAAAGTCAGCGTTTACAGAGTTGTCCACAGATTTACACAGATGGTCACAGATTTTAATCAAAATTTGATAGTATCTGTGCGTATCTGTGGCTATCTGTGGACCTTTAAAGCAGTTTCTTAGGGAGTTAGGAGCAGGGGCAGCGGAATAGCCTTCTTGCCCGAAAAACTTATACCCACTTCTGCATTGTTACTATTTCTGTGAGAACATCATCCAAATCAGGAGCAGATGTGATGATTATTTGGTTGGGGAGATGTTTATGCTCCGGTGATGGCAGCGCAGGTTTGTGACGAGCATTATCGTATCGAAAGATCAAGGATTTATTACTATCCTGGTAGTGATACGTATACATCAGTTTTTCAACGTTCTCACCAACTTGATCTAAAAATTCACTAAAGTGCAGTTGAGAGCCTTCTACAAAGCTGATTACGCCATTTAGGAACCCTTGGTCACCGGGACGCCTTTCGAAATTTACATTTGTCTCCAAAACAAAACCGGTTGCAGCATATTTATCAATGACCGCTTTTACTTGGTCAAAGTAAATTGGGATCATTGTAATCAATCGCTTTGAGTTTATCTAACTTATGTTGAAGGCGTTGCTGGAGTTTATATTCACCGGCCCAGCGAATATATTCAGCATCTTTTCCTTCCAGATCCTCTGCACTCATTTCATCGATAAAGAAATCTGAGGTGACACCATATTTCGTTTCAAACACAGCCAGCCGCTTTTTCGCCAAAGTTAAGCCCAATTCTATTTTTGTGATCTCATTCTGAATAGCACCTTTGACTAACCCCATAACTTCAGATGCATCTTGGGTTGGTTCGATATGAATGGTACTCATCATCTGTTCCTTGCGTAACTAAGTTAGCGTCCTATAAATCTACATTATTATAACACATTTTATACTATACCTTGATCCCCAAGATATGCCTCCAATCGCTCCAGCGCCTCCGGCATATTCTTTCGACCAAAGCCCACCCGAAAATGGCGATCATCGAAATCGTACTTTGTGCCGGGTAATAAAAGTACGCCAGCCTGCTCAACCAAATCGGCACAAAATTGCTCGATACTTTGATCGATTTTCAAACCAGGAAAGGCAATAGCTCCGGCTTTGGGTGGCACCCAACTGAAGATAGCGGCGTAACGGTCGAAAAATTGGTTGAGCAAAGCCAGATTATGTGTTGCGATCT
This sequence comes from Anaerolineae bacterium, assembly GCA_020433805.1. Lineage (GTDB taxonomy): Bacteria > Chloroflexota > Anaerolineae > 4572-78 > J111 > JAGRBY01. The sequence goes on along the minus strand of JAGRBZ010000067.1, from coordinate 23,725 downwards.
CCACGTTGCGCTGAACAATAGGCGCTTTCTGACGCAAAGCCAGCGTAGCAAGATACTCGCTGGGGGCACTGTTACAGATGGTTGTGTAATCTTTGAAAGCTGCCATAGCTTCGTATATGGCGCGATTACGCGTAGCGATCCAACCTATCCGTAAGCCCGCTAAACCATAGGTTTTCGACATCACGCCCAGCGAAATCCCGTTCTCATACAGATCGCTCGCCGCAGGTAGGCGATCCTCCAGTCGATACTCCAGCCCGCGATAGACTTCGTCGGAGAAGAGCAGCAGGTTGTGGCGGCGAGCGATCTCGATAAGCTGCTGCTGGGTTTGGTGGCTCATCAGATAGCCGGTCGGGTTGTGAGGGCAGTTGACCACGATGGCTTTGGTGTTGGGTTGAATATGCTCTTCCAACCACTCCAGATCGAGCGCCCAATCTTCGGCCTCGCTTGTTAGCCATCGTGACACCTGACATCCGGCAGCGTGTGCCACCTCATAGAGCGACTGGTAACAGGGTGAGTGAACAATAACGTGGTCGCTGGGGGTGAGTACGGCGTTCATAAAATTGAAGATTGCTTCTTCGGCTCCGGCATGAACCAAGATGTCATCGGCATCGAGCGTTTCATAGAGATCGGCTATCTCGGTGCGCAGTTCCGGGCTGCCCTGGCTTTCGGTGTAGCCCAGCCAGCATTCCTGCAAGCCTTCCGCTGAACCGGGTTCCAGGGCCAACAACTCCCGCACGGTCATGGCCTCACAGTCGGAGGTGCAGAGCAGATAGGGCGCTTTAAATTCATATTGGGCAAAATAACGTTCTAATGTAAACGGTTGAATATCCATCAACAAACTCCTTGTGGCTGTCATGTAGAATACGGATACGGAGGTTGGCGAGTCAAACGTCAAAAACCCACCCTCTCGCGTATTTTGTTGCTAGTGAAGAAAGATGACATTATAGGATTCTTCACCACAGTCATCAAACACGCCTGTCTCTTATCACTATTTCCCAGAACGATGGTAATTAACGATTTAGTGCAGAGCTACCGGCTGTCAAATGCCTTCTGTTTAATTATAATTAAAACCAAATTAATTGTAACGGCACGGAGTCTGCAAGATGGGATTGCGTACGAATGGATCAAATCAACCACGAATTACACGAATTTTCACCAATTTTATTATTGTATTCGTGTTAATTTGTGTAATGCGTGGTTAAAACACGTTCCCCCTCGCATGGACCCAGTGCCATTGTAACAATTTCATGGATTATGATACACTATTCATGAGAGAGCCTGACAACTTTTATTTTTGAAAGGAGAGCGATGGATGTCCAGATTTGAGCAGATTTTTGACCCAACCGGCAATCCCGAACTTGAAGCACTCTACAAAGACTTAAATGCGAAAGGCTTTGCGATGGGGGGGGTGCCGATGAACTTCTTTACCGCTCAGTCGATCCGGCCCGATATTCTGGGGGCGACTTGGTCGTTTGTGCAAAGTATGTTGATTCAGGGCAAACTGCCCCGAACGGTGAAAGAGATGATTATTGTGGCCATTTCGGTACAAAACAATTGCGGCTACTGCGAAACCGTTCACGCTGGAGCGTTGCAAATGATGGGCGTATCGGCTGATGTGGTTAACAGCTGTGTGCGTGATCCCTTAACTGCGCCTATCCCCGCCGCGCATCAACAAATTGTCAATTTTGCGCTTAAAGTGAACACCGATCCCACCTCAGTAACCGACGAAGATTATGAAACGTTGCAAGACTACGGTATGAGTGATGAAGAGATTTTAGAAGTTGTTGCGATGGCTTCCTTCGCTCAGTTTCTCAATACATGGGCCGACGTTAGTGCTATTCAGATTGACGGAGCGTAACATGACGAGCGGACACGATTTTATCCAATCATTGAGTTTGGAGTCGGAACCGATTTGGCAGATCACCGAGCAAATTCGGCCTGATATTACCCATGTTGTCAGTAACGTTTTCGAGACTTTTTTTGCCCAAGGCAAGTTGCCGCCCACAATTAAGCAGCTTATTGCCATGACCATTTCCGAAAAAAATAGCTGCAATATTTGTTCGCGGTTGCATACCGAGGCTTTGGAAAAGTTGGGTGTCCCAAAAGAAACAATTGATCATTGCGTTACCAATCCGGATGATGCGCAAATCCCTCCGGCTCAACGCGAACTCTTGAAGTTTGCCGTTAAAACGGCCAAAACGGCCCAAGAGGTTACCAACGAAGATCTTGATCATCTACGCGATCAGGGTATAACCGACGAGGAAATTTTGGAAGTTGCGATGATTGCTTCCTTTACAAACTTCCTGAATACCTGGTTTGATGTAAAACCATTACCGACATAGAAGTAGGGAATAAGGGAGTAGGGAGTAAGTGCTTACTACCCCCTACTCCTTGCTTCCTTTTAGTATTTTCCGAACATCGTGGCGACTGACTTTACGCCATAAATAGCTTTTGCTCTAACTGTACCTTCCCAAAGAGGTGGTTTATGAATTCCTCTCAACAACAAACGTCTGCTGCTGCCTCGGATGTTTGGCTTAATCTTGGTTTTTTACATGAAGCTGTTCATAACTTTTCTGATAAAGGGTGCCTTGAGCATTTCTGGGCCTGCGTCTGCCGCAACTCGCGTTGGGTTGTTCCGGCTAAATGCATGTGCGTCATAATGCGAACCGATCCAAACAGCTTTAGAATTGTTGGACGACTTGAGCGCGGCAATTTTTATGAACCGGAAGATACGATTTATGCAATACAGGACAACTTTGTTGGTCAGGCCCTACAAACCAACGGTGTGCGATGGTTTAGAGCACCCTGGCAGGAGTCAAGCGGTTGCCCTCTATCGGATTGGATTGTAGAAAATAGCCCGGTCGCTATTTTATCAGCGCCGATTCAAATGGGCGATGAGCAAGTTGGCGCGATGTTGTTTGGCTTTCGCAGAATTCGAAAGCAGGATGAAACCATGTTAGGGTCGATGGCCTTAGGCTATTCACTGTATGTGGGCATGACGAATTCCATTTTACAAACAACGCGTGAGCTAGAGAAAACCAATCAACAACTTGAAGCGGAAATTCTGGAGCGGAAGCAAGCCCAGGAAAATTTGGCTACGGCCCGTGACCAGGCCTTAGAAGCCAGCCGACTTAAGAGCGAACTTTTAGCCAAGGTCAGCCACGAACTGCGTACACCTTTAGGCACTATCTTAGGCTATAGTGAATATCTGCATGACGGTATTTTTGGAGCCATGACCAATCAGCAGCAGCAGATTACCTACAAAATTATCAACAGTACCAACTATCTCACCAATATGGTCAACGATCTGCTCGATCAATCTCATTATGAGTCGGATGATATTGCTTTACATCCTGAATGGTTTCCGGTAAAAGCGTGGCTGGCCGAAGTCGACACAAAAATGGGTGTTTTAGCGCATAAAAAAGGACTTAGACTTTCATTTGATATTGACGATGCGCTGCCGGTACATGTATATGGAGATAAAGATCGCTTGCAGCAGATTATTGTTAATTTAACCGGCAACGCTATTAAGTTTACCGAGATTGGGGAGGTGCAAATTCGTCTGTATTGTCCAACGGTGTCGCAGTGGGCCATCCAAGTAATTGACAGTGGCCCCGGTATCCCCTTTGAAGCTCAGGGGTATATCTTTGAGCCGTTTCGCCAAATTGATGGTTCAGAGACACGCCGGCATAGCGGAACCGGGCTGGGGTTATCGATCACCAAGCAGCTTGTGAACCAGATGGGTGGCGAAATTCAGTTGAAAAGTGAAGTTGGACAAGGTAGCACGTTTACGGTTCTACTGCCCTTAAAGGTAAAAGAGGAAATAGGAGAATGATGAACAACCCCTTGGCACTCATCATTGAAGACGAAGACGATCTGGCCACCATTTTTTCCATCGCTCTCAAAACGGCCAAATTTGAACCTGAAATTATTAACGACGGTCAGGTAGCTATGCAGCGTCTTACCGAAGTAGTTCCGTCGGTCGTGGTGTTAGATCTGCATATTCCTAACGTTCCCGGCAAAAAAATTCTCGACTATATGGCGGAAACCCCAAAATTTAGCGAAACCCACGTTATTATCGCCACGGCCGATGCTCGTTTAGGGGATACTCTGCGCGATAATGCTACTTTAGTTCTCCTCAAACCTGTTAGCCCCGGCCAGCTTCGTCTGTTGGCTAAACGGCTTCATCCCAACGAAAATGTTGATTAAATTATTCGTTTGAATTAATCTTGCTCAGCGAAGCTAACTGCTCTGGCGTGCCAATAACAATGAGTATATCGCCACTGCTTAACTGTGTTTGGGCACTTGGATTAAATTGATATTTGCCCTGGTGGGATCGAATAGCCACTACTAAAAGCCCTACTTCGCGGCCAATTGCCGCTTCACGTAGGGTTTTGCCGTTCAAGGGTGATCGGGTGGTAATTTGCACTTCCTCCAGACCCAACTTATGGCCGGAGACGTTAAGCACCTCGTCAAAAAATTCAATAACTGCCGGCCGTACCATCATGGAAGCCATTCGAACGCCACCGATGGTATTGGGTGAAACCACTTCATTAGCTCCAACCCGACGAAGCTTTTCAGCGTTCTCCTCTTCGACCAAGCGCGCTACGATGCGTAAATTTGCATTAAGCGAGCGAGCACTCAGGACAACAAAAGAGTTTTCTTTGTCGTCGCTTAATGCTGCAATCAGTCCTTTGGCGCGCTCGATGCCTGCCAGACGTAAGGTTTCGTCACGGGTGGCATCGCCTCGTACATACAAAATGTCGCCGAGACGTCTCAACCGCTCCAGTTCTTCGTGATTTTGGTCAACCACCACGAAGGATTCTTGTGAACGGTACAGTTCGGCAGCAATCTGCATGCCAACCCGGCCGATACCGCACAAAATAATATGGTCCTGCAATTGGGCAATCTGTTTATCCATTCGATTTCCTTCAAAAAGTCGTTGAAAATCACCCTCCATCATAAAAGCCGCAATGGTCGAAATGGCGTAGCCACCGATACCCACTGAAGCCAGCCCCAGAAATATCGTAAATATGCGTCCTGTTTGGCTAAGCGGGCCAATCTCGCCATAACCAATGGTGGTCATGGTGATAACCGTCATATATAGGCCATCCATAAGCGGCCAATTTTCCAAGCGGTGATAGCCCAACGTCCCAATCAGCAGCGCCACACCAAACACCGCAATCGCCCGAATAATACGAAACTGCCCCATAAATTCGGTCGATATGCCGGTTCTAAAAAAGATGAGCATAATAACTAACAGGACAATACCGTTGAAGATGAGTACTTCCGGGGCAAAGAAATCCTCAAAAGGCACAAACAGAGCAACTACAACCATCGCCCCAATAAAAAACGAAGCGGTTGTAACGCCCCAGCGGGCCAAAGAAGGAATAGACCGTGCTCCCAGGATGTTAATCTGGCGGACCTGCTCCTGCAAACGCGATAAAAACCGGGTAGTGGCCAGACTGCTATACATGGTCCAGCCAACTAACCCAAACATAAGTCCCAGCGTTATGAAATTGTAAACAACCAACTCAGGGAGATCGTATTCCCAAGGGCGCGTGAGCAGCCAGCCTGAAATAGCGCCTAGACCAAAGAACAACCATTCCCAGTACGGTTTATGGATGCGCACATCCGTCACCAGGCGGTCAAAGGTTTTGGGAGAAGGAATGAGAGGGCGAAAGCGTTCAAGCGTGTTGTAGAGCAGCCGCAGCGAGAGCGGTCGAATTAACAGGAAATAAGTAATCATGGCCGGGGGAAGCAGGCTGTAGTACCACCACTCGCCGCTTGAAAAAAATTCATCTAGCCGGTTATGACGGTCTACAATTACCACTAATGCTAAGTAAAGTCCAATGCCAATGGCCGGACCTGTCACGATCCACGGCAGACGGATGGGGTTAAAGAGTTGTTCCGGCAGCGCCGGGAATTTGGCCGATGAAGATTTTACTTTGTTGATCATTTTCTCGATGAAAAATTTGCCAACAGTTAACCTGTAAACGTACTATACCCTAAACTGAGGAGTCGAAGCAAATGATCAACCTTTCTGGCGATGCCATTCGTCATCAACTCAAAACCCGTGTTTTTGGGCAGTCGGTACTGTACACAGAACAGACCGGTTCGACCAATACCGAACTCAAAAAACTGGCCCGCTCCGGTGCTCCCGAAGGCTTTCTCTATGTGGCCGATGAGCAGCTTGTGGGGCGGGGTCGATTGAAGCGCAGTTGGAATTCCCCGGCCGGCTCCAGCCTCTTGTTTTCACTACTGTTCCGACCGGGCGACTTTTTAGCACCGATCCAGACTCAACGCCTGACGATGATCTGCGCTTTGGCTTTGGTTGATGCTGTTGAGCAGGTGACCGCCGTCCCTATCAAGCTCAAATGGCCCAATGATCTTGTCTCTGAAAATGGTCAAAAGCTGTGCGGTATTTTGTCTGAACTGGAGCTGGAAGGCGACAAACTTGAGTGGGTCGTGGTTGGTTTGGGGCTTAACGTCAACCTTGACTTTAGTAAGAATACCGAGCCACAAGCCGACAGCGGACTGTCGTTGGCCCAAACCGCTACCAGCCTGTCGATGTTGTTAGGGCGAGATACCGCTGCATTGCGGCTACCCCTATTGCAGCGCTTTTTGGAAAACGTCGAGCAGCGTTACGAGGCGCTCAAACGCAACGAGTCACCGCAGCTCGATTGGCAAGCCCGTCTGGTAGGGCGAGGTCTGCCGGTAACCGTCACCAATGTATCCTCCGACGAACAGTGGGAGGGCATTATGATAGGCGTCGATGAAAACGGGGCATTACGTGTAGAGCAATCTAATGGTTCGATCGAGACCATCCTGGCGGGCGATGTTACCTTGCGAAAACCGCCCATCGAATGAGCAAAAAGTGACCAAAAGGGTATTGCTCTTCTTGTTTATTGCGTGTATCATGACAATAACAATTTTACATAGCAAGGAGATATTCTATTTCAAGACAAAATCAACTCATCTCTACCAAGTCACCCGTTGAACATGCTTTTGTAGTGGGCGCAGAATTAAAACGCCCCTCCGGCGAAAACGGCTCATTCGATGTTGAAGACTCGCTAGAGGAATTGGCTGCTTTGGCCGATACGGCCGGATTACAGGTAGAAGGCGGTACCTATCAACGCCTCAACAGTATCAATGCCGGAACGATGATCGGCACGGGCAAAATTGAAGAACTCGTTACCTACCGAGACGAGTTAGGTATCGACGTTTTTTTGTTTGACGACGAACTCAGCCCCCGGCAGCAGCGTGAGCTTGAGAAGCGGCTGCAAGTGAAAGTATTAGATCGAACAGCGCTCATTCTAGATATTTTTGCGCGCCATGCGCAAACCCGAGAAGGACAGTTGCAGGTTGAACTGGCTCAGTATGAATATCGCTTGCCACGCTTAACCCGTATGTGGACTCACTTGGCTCGACAGGCTGGTGGCCGGGCTGGAGGGTCTACCGGTGGGGTCGGTGTGCGCGGCCCCGGTGAAACGCAGCTTGAGGTTGACCGCCGGGAAATCAATCATCGTATTGCTCATTTGAAGGGCGAACTGGAAAAAGTTCGTGCTCACCGGGCGCGGCATCGTTTGCAGCGTAAGCGCTCCGGGATTCCAATTGTTGCGATTGTAGGCTATACCAACGCCGGCAAAAGTACGCTGCTCAACAAATTGGCCCAAGCTGATGTCTTAGCCGCCAACCAACTGTTCGCCACGCTCGACCCGACAACAAGGCAGGTCATGCTGCCCAGTAAAAATGCTGTGTTGTTTAGCGATACGGTCGGTTTTATTCAGAAGTTGCCCACCAATTTGGTCGCCGCCTTTCGAGCTACATTAGAAGAAATTGTTGAAGCCGATCTGATTCTGCATGTGGTTGATATTACCCACCCCAATGCCGAATTGCAGGCGGCGGTGGTTGATGAGACGCTAGAGGAGCTTGGCGCGGATAGGATTCCTCAAATTGTTGCCCTCAACAAGGTGGATCGACTAGAGGAGCCGGAGCAAGCTACAGAGCTGTTAGCCGAGTACCCAAACAGTGTCGCTGTAAGTGCCGTCACCGGCTACGGTATCGATGACCTGCTTAATCGTATTGAGGGGCTTCTCCAGACCACACGCAAGACTGTCACTTTACTCATACCCTACAGCCGCGGTGATGTGGTTTCAACCCTGTATGAACAGGCAATTATCGAATCGGAAACTCACGAGCCGGAAGGAACCCGGGTTGTTGTTCACGTCCCTAAGCATTTGGTAGAACTTGTCGAGCCATTTCGACTGGACTCGGTGCGCACCTAACCTCAAAAAACTCTAAGGAGACCTGTCATGCTAGACAAGCTGGCGCTTATTAAAGGGTTACCCGTGATAATTGGGCTGGTTTTGGTTATCATTAGCTTCATTGCTCAATTTGTACCCTTTTTATCCTTTTTAGTTGTTGGTCAGTGGTTGCTGCATTTAGGGGTTATTATTGGGCTGGGAGGCATACTGTTTTCTGATACATTATGAAGAAGACACTGTGATACTTTCGAATTTTCTGAGGACAACCAAGATAGAATCAAAAAACACGTCGCAGAATCGCGACGTGTTTTTTATTTGCACTAAAGAAGACGCTTTGTCTATGCCGCAGATTTGCCTCGGCGAATAGCTACAAATCCGCCAATAACCATCAAGCCGATAAGCGCTGCTGCGGCCAAAACCACGGGCAGCCCGGCGCTAGCAGCGGATCGACCCGAAACCGGCAGCATTGACTCGCCGGCCGTTGCTGCCGCTCCCTCTGCTTGCGGAAGTCCAACCGAAGCGCGGGCATCGGCAATAGCCTGATCGCGGGTGGGATCGCCCACTTCAAGAGCACCGGCATCGGTAGCAGCGCGTTCATCACCAGGGGTTTCGGTGATAAAGAGATTAACACCACCGGCAAAGGTGATCTCATAAATTTTGCCATGTTCAGCGTCGAAGCTGTATGTTCTGGCTTTCGGCTCACCCGATCCCCAGGCAGTGCCTCGATATTCACAGGGAATGAGCAGCACATCAACGGTTGTACAGACGGTAGCATCTTCGGGCTTACCCATAATCCACAGATCATCTGCGCTGCAAAAACCATCGGGGCTGGTGTAATCGAACTCTAAATCAGATCCACTACAGTTTTGTACCCGGGCCAATGCTCCCGAATAGGGTGTATAGAGAGGACTGGACTGAACCTCGGGGTGGGCCAAAGGCGCTCCCAAATCATTTTGAACCGTAAATATGGGGCCAAAGTACTCATCATAGTTGAGATCGCTGTGAACAGTTCTGACCACAATTTGGTAGCTGCCGTCAGGTACTGTGCGCGTATCAAGCCGGGCCAATGTACCGTTAATCACGGGCGCATAAACCGTTGCCCCCCACATGGAGTTATCACCGGTTTTTAGAAAAATTTCGTACTTAACAAAGTCCGGAAAATCAACAACACCCGTAACTTCTACAATACCGGATACCGTTCCCCCCTCTGCCGGTGAGGTGATAATGACTGTTTCTGGCCCTTGGGCCAGTACGGCCGCACCACCGGTTATCATAAGAAATACCAGAGTGGTGATAGCTACCAAGTACCGGATAGCGTTTGGTTTCATCAGCGTCTCCCATTTGTTTCATCAAAGTATGTAATGTTAAGATGACATAAACAGTTCACATAAAATTATAACATAATATTGAAATATTGAGAAGTTAGCCGGGTCAATTTTAAATCGGTGCTATTTATCACTTTTACCGGGCGTTTTTTTGACACATTTTCATAATTTACGTAATCTTGTGGTATACTTGCTTACCAAAATTCATAAAAATTAATCGCCTGTACCATCAACCCCGTTATTTCTTATATCCATCTACAAAAAGAACTTCAACCTCTTCCATAATCTGGTTCTGGAATGGTTAGGATAACTGCCTCTTTCTTAGATAAGGGGCAGCCCTCGCTTATAAAACATAGAGAGTATCAATAGCCAGTACCCCTACAGCAAATGAGGCTAGGGATTTCACGATGAGTGTGAAAGAACGTAGCAAGACCGACTTACAGTTACAATTATTAGCTCTGTATCTTCTTTTCGTGGGGCCGATATTCGCTTTGGCATTGTTTTTTTACTCAGTTGAAAGCGAACGTCTGCGCGAGGAAGTGTCGGCGGCTGATTTAAGCTTGGCTCGCGCTATTGCTCTGGAAACTGACTCGCTCCTTCGTTTGGCGAAAGAGGCCGCTATTGCCTATGCCAAACTTCCTGCCGTTATCGAGGCCGAACCTGAGCCTATGGCCGCAGCTTTTTCGGCAGGCGCTATTGCTCGCCAGGACGTTAACCTCTTGTATCGGCTTAACAAAGACGGTACGATGCTTTACCATTACCCCTCTAGCCCCGGATCGACTGTGGGCACCGATTTTTCCTATAGAGACTATTTTCAAGACGCTTTAGCCAGTGGACATCACGTTTTTTCAAAAGGACGTATCTCCCCCACAACGGAGCGACCGGTTATTACCAGCGTCATGCCGGTCTACAAACAGGGTCAGTTTGATGGCGTGGTTGGTGTCAATCTTGAACTACAACGTCTTACCGAAACGCTCGTTCAAATCAGCGAGAAACGCCCGGAGAGTGAAAAGATCGATATTATTATCATCGACTCTGCCGGACAGGTTATCGCCCATTCTAACCCTGATAAGCTACTGACTAACTTTGCGGAGGATAGTTCCACGGTAATGGAAGCCGTCTTGAACGGAGTAGAGGGTGAATTCACCGGCGACAGCGAAGGCGAAACCTGGCTCTATAACTATGCCCCCATGCCGACCGCAAATTGGGGGGTTATCGTTCGCCATCCTACCCGGTTGGCGTTTGCCTCGCTTAAGCGTTTTCAACAAGGCTTGATTATTGCCTTGCTTATCTTTGGGGCAGGCGCGGTTTTATTTTGGTATGCGTTCTCAAATCGAGTCTTCATCCCACTGGCCCAATTAACCCGCTATGGCGAAAGTGTAGGCCAGCAGATTTCCGGTGTTGAATTGATTCCTGAGACTATCGAACCCCTTTCGGAGCGACCGGATCAAATTGGTCGACTGGCCCGTACATTGTTGAGAACGGAAAAAAGTATCCGGCAGCGTTTAGTAGAACTCACAACGCTTAACAAAACCAGTACGGTTGTCGCTTCCTCGTTGGATACGGAGCAGGTTATCAATGCTATTCTCGACGAAGTCCGCCAACTGTTCAATGTGCGCCAATGCGCCCTCTTGATAACCGATGAAAAGCGTAATGAGTTGAGAATTCAAGCCAGTCGAGGTCTAAGCCAAAATTATGTGTCCCATCTTGAATTGACGGATACAACCAAAAGATTTCCGGCTTATCGGGCCATAGCCAGCGGGCAACCTGTCCAGGTGCCCAACATCGATCTTGATCCTAACTTTGTCAGGCTCTTGCCGCTGGCTCAGGCAGAAGGGTACCGATCGTTGCTGGTCATTCCGCTCATCGCTCCCCACGTGCCGCCTGCTGCGCTGACCATCTACCGAGATGACGAACATTTTTTTACCGACCAAGAGGTTAATTTGGCCGCTAGCTTCGCCAATCACGCCGCCATTGCGCTAGAACATGCCACCCTTTTTAGCTTGACCGACGCTCAGCTTCAACAGCGGGTTCAATTTTTGAGTGCGCTTAATGCGGTCGGCCATACCGTGAGTCAGTCTCTTGATATTGATGATGTCCTCAATAATGCTATGGACTCCGTTTTTGAGGTCATGCCCGCCGATGCCTGTTGGATCCACTTACAACGCCAATCAGAAGATTTTTTACGGTTGCGTGTCCAGCGAGGGTTACCGGCTAGTTTAGCGGAGCAAATGGAGCAGCAGGCTGTTTATCCCGGCCAGGGCCTCATCGGCCAGGTCGTCGAAAGTGGCGATCCGATGTTACTGGAAGATGCTCATCTTTATCAAGACCAGTGGCCGGACGATCCTATTCTTAGCTATGGCAACTGGCAATGTTTGGCTGCCGCGCCACTTCTGGCCAAAGTAGACATTACGGGCGTACTGGGGATTGCCAGCCAAACGGAATCGACCTTTTCCGAGACCGAGGTTGAGCTGTTGCAAGCCATCGGAAATCAGATCGCTATTGCCGTGGTCAACGCCCGACTCTACCGTCGCAGCCGTGAGGCCGCTGTTTTTGAAGAGCGTAACCGCATGGCCCGCGAAATTCACGATACGCTGGCCCAAGGTTTTACCGGCATTCTCATTCAGCTTCAGGCGGCTGAACGGCTTAGTGTGAAAAATGCGCAGAAAGCGCTTCTGAGCCTGCGTGAGGCCCGCGAGTTAGCGCAATCAAGCTTGCAAGAAGCGCGGCGCTCGGTATTTAACCTCCGGCCTACCGTTCTGGAAAGTCTAACGCTCGATCAGGCCATAGCCCAGCAAATTGAGCGCTTCAAAAATGAAACCGGTTTGGAAGGTGAATTTGTTCTGGAAGGGTACCCTACAGCACTTGATGCCAGTACCGAGCAAAATTTATACCGTATTGCGCAAGAGGCAATGACGAATATCAAAAAACATTCTCAAGCCACGAAAGCAAGCATTATTCTGGCTTTTGAGCCGAAAACGGTAACGCTTACCATCATTGATGACGGTATTGGACTAGAAAAATCAAAACAACAAAAGCAAACGGCCCACATGACCAACGGATCCGATAGACACCCGGCCCGGATAGGAGGATTGGGGTTGGTGGGCATCCGCGAGCGGGTAGGGTTAATGGGTGGACAGGTTTATTTCGATACGCCGGATGACGGCGGTACACAGATAAAGGTCGTGATTTCCAAATGAGTCAAGTTATAAAAGTTTTGATAACGGATGACCATCCTATTGTACGGCGAGGGCTGGGATCGATTATTGACCTCGAAGACGATATTGAAGTGATTGGTGAGGCCGAAAATGGAGAATCCGCAGTGGATTTTGCCCGTGAAAACCAGCCGGATGTTATCCTCATGGATTTAAGAATGCCCGGTATCGGGGGTGTAGAGGCCATAAAACGCATAAACGCCGAACTGCCTGATATCCAACTCATTATCCTGACTACTTTTGCCGATGATGAAGATATTTATAACGGTATTGCGGCCGGAGCGCGGGGGTTTTTGCTCAAAGACGCTCCCCCCGATCGCCTTATTGAGGCAATTAGAGCCGCGTATCGCGGCGAGTCGTTGCTTAATCCCACTGTAGCGGCTCGCATTCTCGACCACTTTTCGAATATGGTCGAGCAGAGCACGGTTCAAGTTGAACCTGAAACTAAATCAAAACAGCGCGGAGCTGATGATCCAAAATTGACCCCCCGTGAATTAGAAGTTTTACGCCTTCTAGGCCGGGGAGCGCGCAATAAAGATATTGCGAAAGAACTTCATATTGTCGAGCGCACGGTAAAAATACACGTCGGCAATATATTAGGGAAGCTTAATGTCACCAACCGCACCGAAGCCGTGACACAGGCCATGAAGATGGGGCTGTTGGGAGAAACTGACTAAGACGCTGCAGCAATTCTCAGTATGACCTAAGATGGGTCCCGTTTTTGTTTTTTGGTCGAGAATGCGCGTTCAATAGGCCGTCACCTTGGCTTTTAATACAATGTTGATAAGGCAACTGGACCCATCTATCTTTAAAATGAGAATTGCTGAAGACGCCGGCATTAGATTGACAGCAAAATGGACTTGCCCCATAATACGTATCCTCTTTTAATGTGCTAATTTTCACAATGTAGATAGTTCGCTAATAAGGAATGGCTAAGAAACGATTTTGTCGAATGGCACTTGAGTCTGTTGAATTTTCTTTGCCTAACCTCAGTACACCGTAAATTAAGATATAAGGTGTTTTCGGCAGGTCACTTCGTCATGCCCGAATGGTTTTATCGGGCATCTACTGGCCGCACATGAATGGATGCCCGCTAAGCTTGTCCTCGCGTAGGCGGGGAAGCATGCGGGCATGACGCTCAAAGAATCTAGAAAACTTATTCGACGCTGTACTCAGCATTTTTGCCCTGGTAACGCGTCACGTATGTCTACTGTTGAGTAAATACGTAACTTTTACATTTAGGACAAAACTTACAATGACAAGTTGGTTTGATTTTTTGCTGGTGGGATTAGCTGCCGTTGCCGGTGGCGCTATAAACGCTTTGGCCGGGGGCGGCACGTTGATTACCTTTCCGATGTTAACGGCTGTGGGCATTCCGGCGGTTGCGGCCAATGTAACCAATACGGTGGCGCTGTGTCCGGGGTATCTGGGGGCGACCTTTGCCCAGTGGAACGACCTAAAGGGGCAAAAACAGCGCGTTTGGCTTTTGGTTCCGGCTAGCGTAATTGGTGGTCTCATTGGGGGTATTTTGTTGCTCAACACAGGGGAAAAAGCGTTTCGAGCAATGGTCCCGTTTTTGATTCTGTTGGCTTCAGGTTTATTGGCCATTCAAACGCCTGTGCGAAACTGGTTGGTACGCCGTACCAGTCAGTCGACCTCAAGCAGTGGTGACTCCAATACCTGGGTTGTATTGCCGGTAGGTTTGGCCGCTATTTATGGGGGATACTTTGGCGCGGGCCTCAGCGTGATTGTCTTGGCTGTGCTAGGGCTTGTCATCGACGACTCGTTGACGCGGCTCAATGCCCTAAAACAAGCTATCTCGTTTAGCGTTAATATTGCCGCCGCTATTTTCTTTCTCTTTTCCGGACAGGTCGTCTGGCTGGCTGCTTTGGTTATGGCCGTCGGGGCGCTGGTGGGAGGGGTGCTAGGCGGTCGGCTGGCGGGCAAGATTAAGCCCAATGTCCTGCGCTGGGTTGTCGTGACGATTGGTGTAATTGTGTCGATTATCTATTTCGTTCGGTAGCATAGCCTTACGCATTACGCAGTTCAAAAGGTAACTGTCACTTCGCTGCAATAAATCGAGCTATGGAGGCCTAACGGACGTTCATTTTCAATGCATAAGTGACTGTCACCTTGCTAAATACCCCCCACTGCGTAAGCCTTAATCCTATCATGCAAATGCTCGCCGTAAACCGAGCAGCGGAAGCCCCATCATCACCAGGCACGGTAAATTCACCACAAAAACATTAAACCATGCGCCATGCAGCAGGCTAAAACCGGTATCGAGACCAAACCAGACCAACAAAGCGACCACGACAGCCTGGTACGCCCATCGCTCACGGCGTGGAAACGCATATTTCACCAGAAAATGGACGAGAATAAAGTAACCTGTCGTCGTTGCGCCAAGAGGTACTACAGCAAAGGCGAATGTTTTTTGGGCTTCCGGCGTGAGGCTTGAGGTATCCCAGAAGGCTTGAGCCATCAGACGGGTGTAAAATCCAAACGGGTCAAAACTGCCAAAGAACATCCACGTGATGCCTTGTATTGCAAATATGGCGGAGACGATCAAGAGATAGGTTCGCCAGAACGCAAAGCGCGGTACGTTTACAACCTGCGTTTGATCCATACTTGAACTATCCATCTTTCACTGCCTTTCATCCGTGTCGTATTAAGGCTTACGGCCCCAAATACCAAAGGCCATTGATATTGCCAATCATTATAAGGCTATAGACCCAGTGTGCCTATAGAAGGTGTCGGTTTCACCCCTTTTCTTTTCTTCGCTCTACCCTCGCTATAAGTCCATAAACTTCGGGAAAAAATGTATGTCGTTAGATCCATAGTACTATAAAAAGATATACCTTCGGATCGATGTCGAAAAGAGAAAACAGGAATATATTTTAGGAAAATTAATAGTTTTCTCGGTTACGAGAAACGCCACAAAACAGGTACAAAGCTGTATTTTAGTCCAAGAAAGGGACAATTTTAATCCATGAACACCGCTCAACGTATTGGCTTTTTTAGTGGTCCGGCAGTGTTTGCCGCTATCTTATTATATCCGGTGCTGTTTGCTCTACCAGAGGGAATGACAACGGAAATGATAAGCGTTTTAGCTGTTATTAGTTTGATGGCTATCTGGTGGGTCACCGAAGCCATCCCGATTCCCGCTACCGCCTTGCTCCCTATCGCCCTGTTTCCTCTGTTAGGTGTTATGAAGTCTGCTGACTCAACGTTGCCCTATGCCAACCACCTGATTTATCTCTTCATTGGTGGCTTCTTCCTGGCCGTGGCTATGGAAAAATGGAATTTACACAAGCGCATCGCCCTTCAAACCATCAAAATGATTGGCACCGGCCCGGAGCGAGTCATCCTTGGCTTTATGGCTGCCACCGCCTTCTTGTCGATGTGGGTTAGCAACACCGCAACCGCTATGATGATGGTGCCGGTCGGCATGGCCGTTATAAGCCAGGTTATCAACGTGCTGCACGATGAAGGCGTAACCGTCAATGCGGCAAAGTTTAACTTTGGTACAGCCCTGATGTTGGGGATTGCCTACGCTGCCTCTATCGGTGGTGTAGCGACCATCATTGGCACGCCGCCCAACACGGTTCTGGTAGGTGTGATTGAACAGCAGTACGGCCAAACGATTAGTTTCGCCAGTTGGATGGCGTTTGGGGTGCCGCTGTCGGTTACGTTTTTGTTCTTGACTTGGTTCTTGCTGGTTAAAGTAATGCTGCCGCCCGAAATCGATACTATCCCTGGCGGCTCGGAACTGATCAATCGTGAAATTGCCAAATTAGGCCCTGTCACCAAAGAAGAAAAACTGGTTCTATTAACCTTTGTCAGTGTCGCTGTGGCCTGGATTGTACGTGGCTTCATGACAACTCCCTTTGTATCTGACACAACGATTGCTATCATTGGCTCTGTGGCTCTATTTCTCATCCCCTCTAACTTTAAAGAGGGTAAGTTTCTGCTCGACTGGGAAACTGCCGTTAAAATCCCTTGGGGCGTTGTCGTCCTGTTCGGTGGTGGGTTAGCGATGACCGGTGGGGTTAGTGCAACCGGATTGGATGTATGGTTAGCCGACCAATTTACGCTACTAAACGGCCTCGCTTTAGTGTTTGTTATCCTGATTGTGGTTACTGCCGCTATCTTCTTGACCGAGGTTACATCAAACACGGCAACCGCCACCCTGTTGGTTCCGGCTATGGGAGCTGTGGCGATTGCGATGGGTGTACACCCATTTGGCCCGATGATCGCTGCCGGGGTTGCGACCTCCTACGCCTTTATGCTCCCGGTCGCGACACCGCCTAACGCCGTAGTCTTTGGTAGTGGTCAGGTCACCATCGCCCAGATGTCGAAAGCAGGGCTATGGCTCAACTTGGCCGGTGTAGTTCTCATCACGTTGTTTGTGATGCTCTTCCTCCAGTTTATCTGGGGTATCGACCTCAATACGCTGCCTAGCTGGGCTACATTGGCTACCAACTAAATATTTCGTCTAGACACGTAAACTAAATATTTTTCTCATTCTAAAGGCTCCCGACAAAAAGGGGGCCTTTAGAGTATCTGCCGGCAATTTTTACCACTAAAATGACTATAAATAGGAGGGTACTAGTACTAGAGGTTTAGATTTTTCGGTAAAATCCCCCAAATTTTTCGCCAAAAGTTATGTCCTTAGGTCGATGTGTAAAACTTTATAATTTGGTATCCTGTTGTTGCAATTGTTTTTGGCCCATTGAACAGGGCGACATTAAACGGGTAACTAAATTACAGTGAAGTATTTACTACAAGGGGGATATACTCATGAACGCAGCTAAACGAATTGGCTTTTTTGGTGGTCCGATAGTCTTTGCGGCTATCCTATTGTATCCGGTGTTGTTCTCGCTACCTGAGGGGATGACGCAAGAAATGATCAGTGTCTTGGCAGTTATGGCGCTTATGGCTATTTGGTGGGTCACGGAAGCAATTCCAATTCCGGCTACCGCACTTTTGCCCATAGCTTTGTTCCCAACGTTGGGTGTGATGTCGTCTGGCTCATCAACCACCGCTTATGCAAACCACTTGATTTATCTGTTCATTGGTGGCTTTTTCCTGGCTGCGGCTATGGAAAAATGGAACCTACACAAACGTATTGCGCTGTTTACCATTAAAATGATCGGCACCGGCCCCGAGCGCGTTATTCTGGGCTTCATGGTTGCCACTGCCTTCCTGTCTATGTGGGTCAGCAACACCGCAACCGCGATGATGATGGTTCCGGTTGGGATGGCCGTTATTAGCCAGGTACTGAGCGTCCTTAAGAGCGAGGGGGTCGAACTTAAGCGATCGACGTTTAATTTTGGTACAGCCTTAATGCTTGGTATTGCCTACGCCGCTTCTATCGGTGGGGTTGGCACCATCATCGGTACACCGCCGAACACTGTTTTAGTCGGTATCATTGAGCAGCAGTACGGACAAACCATTAGCTTTGCCGGTTGGATGGCCTTTGGTGTACCGCTGTCGGTAGTTTTCTTAGCCTTGACCTGGTTCCTGTTAGTAAAAGTCTTGCTTCCGCCTGAAATCGACAACATTCCGGGTGGCGCTGAACTGATTAACCGCGAATACGCTAAGCTTGGCCCGATGAGCAAAGAAGAAAGACTGGTTTTGGCTGCTTTCGCTACCGTCGCTCTGGCCTGGATCGTCCGTGGCTTCTGGAAACCTGAATTTATCGCTGACACGACTATCGCGATGATTTGTGCAGTATCACTGTTCCTTATTCCGTCGAACTTCAAAGAAGGCAAGTTCCTACTCGATTGGGAAACCGCAGTAAAAATTCCTTGGGGCGTTGTAATCCTGTTCGGTGGTGGTTTGGCCTTAACCGCCGGTGTTGGCGCAGTCGGTTTAGCCGAATGGTTCACTGCTCAGTTCACGCTCTTGAACGGTATGGCTCTGGCAGCTGTTATCTTCATCATCGTCACCGCCGCCATCTTCTTGACCGAGGTTACATCAAATACGGCAACGGCTACACTCTTAATCCCGGCGATGGGCGCTATCGCAGTAGCAATGGGCGTACACCCCTACGGGCTGATGGTTGCCGCCGGTGTTGCTACATCCTACGCCTTTATGCTCCCGGTTGCTACACCGCCTAACGCAGTCGTCTTCGGAAGCGGGCAAGTCACTATCGCTCAAATGTCGAAAGCCGGGGTCTGGCTCAACTTTGCCGGTATCGTCCTTATCACCCTATTCGTAATGCTCTTCCTCCAGTTTATCTGGGGTATCGACCTCAACACTGTACCGGCTTGGGCATTGGCTACCAATTAATCTCACTTAACAACTAACGAATTCCTACCAGGTAGTCGTCTCGTTAACACAACAACTGAATATACCCTTCACAGCCTAAAGGCTCCCGGTGAATATCCTGGAGCCTTTTGTTTTGTCTTATATAGGAGTTACGCACTTGACACAAATGTATGTCATTTCGCAGCCAAAGGCGGAGAAATCCCTTCGCAGCCAAAGGCGGAGAAATCCCTACAGCCTCTGCTTGCAAACCGTTTTCTCAGGGATTTCTCGTCGTTCCTCCTCGAAATGACATGCCAACTACGTAATTTCTGTTATATACGTATTGACATGGTGACTCGCTTAAAAAATAGGAGCGAGCATTTTGGCGGTAAGAATTTTTTCAATACGGTCAGATAGCTCTTTCAAACTTATGGGCTTGCTGATGTAATCATCGGCCCCGGCTTCTAAACAGCGTGCACTATCGCCTTGCATCGCTAGGGCTGTAACGGCAACAATAGGCGTCATTCTTATTGCTTTAGATTTGTTTTTTCTGATGCGGCGAATGGCTTCCAAACCGTCCATCACCGGCATTTGAATATCCATCAATACCAGATCAGGCTGATCGTCAATGACGCGTTTAATGGCTTCCTGCCCATGCCGAGCTACAAATACACGATAGCCATAGGCAATAAGATAATCGGAAACGATTTTTATATTGGTTTCATCATCCTCAACCAGCAGGATTAAGGGCTGCTCATCATCATCTTCTTCATGAGTGCCTTGTAGCGTCTCCCCATCGAGAGGAGAAACTTGATTCATAACTTGTTCTATGTCTGTTTTTGAGACCGGCTTAATCAGGTATTCTGCGGCACCCAGTTCCATAGCACGCTTACGCTGGTGTAAAACAGAGCAGATGATGACCGGAATGTTTTTTGTCTTTTTATCTGTCTTCAACTGGGAAAGGGTTGTCCAGCCGGATTGTCCCGGCATAATGATGTCCAGAAAGATAAGATCGGGCTGAACATCTCGTACATGTTTTGTAATATCGCTATACGAGTCGGGCATGCCGGAAATTATAATAGAAGACACGCCAAGTTGGCCTAAATAGTGTTTTATCTGTTCGGCGTCGGTGGCTGAATCTTCAATGATCAGCACTTTTTTGATGTGAGAATAAGAACGGGTTAAATTTTCTGACGATGCATGGGGCTGATTGGTATCGGTCGATGAAGCTGTATCGATGTAGGGCAGCGAGAGTGTGAAGCGGCTGCCAAACCCTATTTTACTTTCAACAGCAATCGTTCCGCCGTGCATTTCGGCAATACGTTTGACGAGAGACAACCCCAGTCCTGTTCCGGCATCGTTACGCGTATAGTCATCGCCCGCTTGAGCAAACGGTTCAAAGAGATTGTCTATATTCTCCTCAGCGATACCAACGCCGGTATCCCATACCGACAGTTGAACACGCTTCTGCTTGCTATCAAGCTCAATATCTAGACCGACTTTACCATAATCAGGCGTGAACTTTATAGCGTTACTGAGTAGATTGACTAATGCCTGTGCCAAACGCTGTTCGTTGGCATTGATCATGCGTACATCCTCTTCAAAAGAGGTATACAGTTTTATGCTTTTATTTTTAGCCAGAGGATTAACCATATGGATAATGGATTTGCAAACGGCAATAACATCTACTTTTGAAACAGATAGCTCAGATTGTCCGGCATTGATTTTTGAAAGATCGAGTATATCGTTGATAAGCGAGAGCAGATGCTGACCGCTATTTTTGATGATTTCGATGGAGTTTTTTTGTTCATCGTTAAGCGGTCCATACGTATCTTCTATAAGAATATCAGAGATGCCAATAACCGCATTGAGAGGGGTGCGCAGTTCATGGCTCATATTCGCCATAAAGCCGTCTTTTAGGCGCAGAGATCTAACTAATTCAACCTGAGCATCGTTGGGGCCGGTTGTTTTATCTTCGAGAAGGTGCGATAATCGACGCTGCTTCTCAGATACTTGATACAACACTTTGTCATTTTGACCTGGTTGCTTTGTTGGCTTTAGCGGCTCTAACTGTTGGTGGGTGCCCCCCATATAGCGGACTTCACCCTTCTCATCTCGCACCGTAACTTTGCCGCTGCCGAGAGTCCGTACCCACTCGCCCGATTTTGTATGCAAGCGATATTCTGTTTGAAAAAGGGAGGTCTCATTGTTTAGGTGAGCCGCAAGGGCCGATTGAACAGAAGGCCAATCGTCGGGGTGAATAAGTTGTTCCCAGGAGAAGCTAAGCGTTTCGATCTCATGGGAATCATAACCGAGCGTAGCTGACCACGGGGCGCTGAAAGTAACGCTATTGGCTTCAATATCCCATTCCCATACATTGAGGCCGATATCTTTGAAGATAAGTTGCAATCGCTCACTGTCTTGAAGAGGTTGATTAGACAAGTCGTTCTCCGTGTCAAGGTTATAGAAATAGAGTTTGAGAGTAATGTGTCTTACTAAGTGAGTGAGTTATTTGAATGTAAGATTCGATTAAATTGTGGGTTATTACCTTAGTCGATATGCTTAATTAACGCTGGTTGCGGCCGTTTGGCAACAGTCCTAATAAAAGTCTAACACAAAATTAATTTTCTGCCACTTTTTACCACGTTTTTAAACGATTTACGTTATGCGTTATACAGTTGGGCGGATTAAATAAGGTGACAGTCACTTTTTGATAAGAATGAGCGTCTGTTTGGCTCAAATAGGTCGATTTATCGTTGCGAAGTGACTGTCACCTTTTAAACTGCGTAAGTTCTATAGGTATTTTATTCTTTCGCAACCGGTCGATTAGGATCGGTTATCCACTCGCTCCAGGAGCCGGCATAAAGACGCGCTTCTCCTAAACCGGCGTGGGCCATAGCCAGAACGTTATGGGCCGCGGTTACACCGGAACCGCAGTAGAAGACTGTCTGTTCAGTCGGTGTACCCTCTAATGCCTTCTCAAACCGTCGCCTGAGTTCTCCGGCCGGGAGGAACTGTTGGTTGCTATCCAGGTTGTTAGCAAAGGGCAGTGAAATTGCGCCGGGAATATGGCCGGCCACCGGATCGATGGTTTCATTCTCGCCGCGATAGCGGTCGGCATTGCGGGAATCAGCCAGCCGATAGGCAGGGTCGGTGCGAATGGTATCGACCGCATCTGCATCAAGCACGAGTTCGGGACGCGGGTGAGGTGTAAACATTGCGGGCGAGTTGGTCTCGAGGCCGCTGTTAACCGGATAACCGGATTTCAACCAACTGGCCCAGCCGCCGTCTAAAACAGCTACTGCATTGTGTCCCAACCAGCGCAGCATCCACCACAGCCGGGCGGCAATTGCGCCCCCACCGCCGTCGTAGGCTATCACCTGCGTAGTGTTGTCGATGCCCCAACTCGACAGGGTTTGCGTAAATCTGTCGATATCCGGCAGCGGGTGGCGGCTGGTTTGGCCGGGAATAATTGGGCCGGATAAATCTTCATCCAAATGAGCATACACCGCGCCGGTGATGTGACTCTCTTGATAATCACGTCGACCTTGCTCGGTGTTGTTCAGCATAAAACGGCAATCGACTACGACCCAGTTGGGCTTGGATAGATTTTCTGCCAATTCCGCAGCAGAGATAAGGGTTGTATACGGCATTGGTACATCCTTTCTTAAAGCTATCAGCGTTCAGCTTTTAACTATCAGCTTTTTACAAGTGCTTGCAAATTTTTGGAGACAGAGTCGGCCAGGATTAGCTAAACATTAGTTGTCTTTAGCTTTGAAGCTGACGGCTGAATGCTGAGTGCTGAACGCTTCTTTTTTATTCGCCTCGCAGCCATTTGGCTTGCATTGTAGCCATTTCGCCGCTCTCTTCCAAACGGATGAGGGTTTGATTGACAACCTCCAAAAGCTCGCGGCTGTCGATGTGTACGGCGGCAGCATACCACTCATCGGTCAAATAGGTGACCATGTGCAATCCCTGGGGTAGGGCACCCACGGCGCTAACGCCATCGACAATGGCGGCATCGACCTGATTGGTGAGTACGGCCTCGATGGCCTCTGCTGCCGAAGGATAGCGCTGTAGCGTCACACTCTCCAGTGCTTCTTCAAGGTGACGCCCTTCCATATCGGCCTGGCTGCCCCATTCGACGGCGACTGTTCGCCCGGCTACGTCATCCGCTTGCTGAATAGTTGCCTCGCCCTGCAACGTGACCAAAACCTGGCCGGCATTAAAATAGGTGAGCGTATAAGCAACGTCCTGCGTCCAGCGCGGATCGTAAGGCAAGCCGGAGATGACCAAATCGGCTCGACGCGCCAGTAGGGCATCGTACAGGCCATCGAAACCGATATTGACCAGCTCCAGTTCGACGCCTAAGTCATCGGCCACGGCCTGGGCAATATCAACATCCAGCCCGACAATTTGCCCCTCCCCATTGAATGTTTCAAAGGGCGGGAAACTGGCATCGAGACCGATGCGCAGGGTGCCGCGCTGCCGAATTTCGGCCAGTGTTCCGTCATCGCGGGGAAAAAGCAGATAGAATGCTCCGGCTATGAACATAAGAAGAATAAGAGGCGCGATGAACCGCCTTGACCGGTTCTTTAACGCCGCCGCACATTGGTTAATTATGAGCATCGGCAGGTTGTTCGCTTATTTCTTCGCGGCTGTAGCG
>JAGRBZ010000677.1 GCA_020433805.1 Anaerolineae bacterium | reverse complement strand
GGTATGGGTCTAGGTTTGACCATCGCCCAAGATCTGGTCGTCGCGCACGGTGGCCGGCTGGAGGTTGAAAGCGAGCCGGATCAGGGCAGTCGCTTTACGGTGTGGTTGCCTCGGAATAAGACAGACATTTTTACGTAAAGAAATCCTGGCTTCTTATTCAGTCGCTTCCGCGTTGTTACTCATCGACAACCCGCTCGGCACAAAGTAGGTCGGATAGATTTTAGCCAGGCCGGTTTCCTCTTCATACTTCTCAATGCGTCCAAATATTTTCTTTACAGCCTCTTCAACGGCATCGTAATCGAACACATCAAATAGAGCCGTATCGCGCATGTTACCATCGGGATCGGGTACGAGGCGCGAACGTTTGATGCCTTTGCTCAGGGAACCGCGTCCAGTGATATTGCCCAAGTTTTTCAGCGCCACTTTCAGCACATCGGTGATATGCTGTTTCGGCGTATACACGCCGGCCCGGAAGGTGGCTTCTTCAAAATCGGCTGCATCCGGCATCACTTTGAGCAAGTCCAGAGCGGGCATGGTAAAGTTGTTGATGACGTTCAGAAGCGCCTTAAGTGTATCGGCGGGATAGTAGTAAAGATACAGGCGCAGCACTTCGGTAAAGAAATAATAGTGGGCTGCTTCATCGACAGCGATGGTTTTAGCTGCATGGGCCAAAACCGGGTCGGCATCATTAACCAATTCCGGGTGCTCACTTTTGCCGGTGGCGATAATGACGGTATTGAGATAGTTAAGCTGCGTAGCCCGTTCTTGGATGACGGTATAGCAGGTTAGATGAATAACATCGTCCCATGGCAGCGTCCAACGCTGGTTGCGATGTAAAGTTTCGCCGTATTCGGCAATCCACTCCGGGCTGCGCATTTGGGAAAAGAGCAGGGAGTTAAGCCACAAATCGGCGTGTTTTTCTTCTTCCGCCCCCCACCGAAGGTGAAAGTGAGAGCGTCCGTAACTTTCGCGCACCAGATCGACAGCACGCGAGGTATAATCCGGCACAAACTGCTCGACGGCGTAAAACCCTTCCAGAATATGGTTTAACAGCGGCGAGTGATCAGTTCGGAGAGACGGCCAATCAAAAGTACGGTCCGGGTTCCAGTTACGTGTTTTTTGCGAGCGGTCGAGATACCAGCGGTATAAGCCGGTAACACCGCGCTCAATCAAGCGGTCTTTTTCTTGACGGCTAAGCAAGCCAACCGGATACTTGGAACGTTGTTCTTCTACTTCATTAACTATAGATGATTCTGGTCGGGTGATCATACAACCTCTTCGTTAGAAATTTTTAACTTATGGTACATATTACAATTGTTATTGTACCACGAAATATCTGTTCAGCCTTTTAAGAAGGAATATCTGAGTTGAACTGAGAAGCCATTTTAACCCTTCTTGGGGGTAATTTAACCGTTTTATGACGACTTCAATACCTATTCTCCTATAATCAAAAATAATATTGTCCATTCTTGTTATTTTTTGGTGCGTGGCCTAACAAATCAAAAGACAGGGAGCGCCACTGGGTGAAAAGGAAATGGCTGGGCGTTAACGTGATTATTCACACCGGTTTGTGGGTAATATACCGGAGGTCACCAAAAGACAAGATTTCCTACTCACAAAAGCTACACGGGGGTGTTCGATGACCTTTTGACACGAACAAACTGTGCTTCATCCGGATTGTAGGTGGGCGATTGGTGGCGGAAGTAAGTGTTGTATAGCTCAGCGTAATGACCGCCTTGTACCATAAGGCGATCATGGGTGCCTTCTTCGATGATTTTACCCTTTTCCAGCACGATGATGCGGTCGGCAGCTTTGATGGTTGACAGCCGGTGGGCAATGACGATAGCGGTACGGTCGCGGAGAACAACGTCTAACCCTTCTTGGATTTGGGCTTCGGTTAGCGGATCGACACTGGCTGTGGCTTCGTCAAGAATGATGATGGCCGGTGCTTCGAGCAGTACGCGCCCCAACGCCACCAACTGCCGCTGGCCCATCGAAATACCCTTACCCTCTTCGCCGACGTCGGTACGCAAGCCATTGGGTAGCACTTCGAGCCAGTCGCCGCCACCGATTTCGCGGGCGACGCGCTCGATGGCTGCGTCGGTGGCATCGGGGTTGCCGTAGCGAATATTGTCGGCTACGGTGCCACTAAATAAAAACGGCGTTTGGGGCACGACGCCTAACTGACGACGGTAGGCTTGCAAATCGAAGCAGCGAATATCATGGTTGTCGATAAGAAGCTGGCCGTCCTGAAATTCGTAAAAACGGGCTACCAGTTTTCCCAAGCTCGATTTACCGGCTCCGGTATGACCAACCAATGCTACCGTCTCACCCGCCCGGATGGTCATATTGAAATGGCTCAACACGGTCTCCTGATCGGTATAGCTAAAGGTGACATCTTTGAACTCGATCTGTCCGGCTAATTTTGGCACCGGCTGGTTGTCAATTTGCACCACACGTGGCTCGGCATCGATCAACGCAAAAACGCGCTCGCTGGCCGATAGCCCCAGTTGGAACTGACTCCAAAAGGAAGCAATACCGGTCAGCGGAAACCAGAAGAAATCGACGCTTTGAACAAACAAATACCAGTTACCCGCGGAAACTGTGCCGCCTATCACACTCTGGCCGCCAAAGTAGACAACCAGAGCCGTGCCAATACCGGCCACTGTTCCCAAAATTGGAAAAATACCGGCAAAGACATACCCCTGCCGTAGATTGATCCGGTATGACTGCGCGTTGACTTCCGTAAACTCATCGTAGATGGTTTGTTCTTGCCGAAAGTTTTTGGCGATGTGAATGCCGGTGATCGACTCTTGGACGTTGGCGTTGACGTCGGCCAGCACACGTCGAGCCTGCTGCGTGGTTTGGCGGGCGATACGTCGAAACATCAGCGCCGTAAAAATCACCAACGGCGCGATGGTCAGCGTAATCAGCGCCAGCCACGGATCGATGTAAAACATCAGGCTGACCAGGATTAAGACCAGCAAAACCTGGCTCATCAGATTAAGCGTTAGCGTCACCACGTTAGAGAAATCTTGGGTGTCGGATGTCACTCGACTGACGATCCGGCCCGATGAGAATTCATCATAAAAGGACATATCGCGAGCCACAACAGCATCGAAAGCATCCTCGCGCAGATGGAGTACGACATCGCCCACAGCCCGCGCCGTAAACCAACGGTTGAAAAAGTTAAAGACCCACGAGAAGATACCTGACAATAAAATAGCGACCAGCAGCCAGGTTGTATCGCTAAAAGAGGGTGACTCGCCCAGAGCATCGATACCGCGCGAAATGAGAAACGGCAGTAAGGCATCGACCAATGCGTTGGCAACAATAACAACCGCTATAAAGGCCATCATCGGCCAATGCGGTTTGAAATAGGCCAGG
>JAGRBZ010000676.1 GCA_020433805.1 Anaerolineae bacterium | reverse complement strand
AACCGGCGGCTTCAACCATCTCTTTCCAGAGGTAAACACCGAAGTAACCGGCTTCGATGGGGTCAGCGGTTACGCGATCTTCGCCGTAGGCCGCTTTGTAGTTAGCCACAAACTCTTCGTTGGTGGGAGAGTCGACGGTTTGGTAGTAGTTCCAGGTGGTCAGGTGACCGGCGATGTTTTCAGGCCCAATGCCGCGAACTTCTTCTTCAGCCACACTCACGGACATCACGGGAATGTCTTCGGGGGTGAACCCGGCATCTTTGAACTGCTTGAAGAAGGCGACGTTGCTGTCACCGTTGAGGGTGTTGAAGATAGCGTCAGGCTCGGCAGCTTGGATTTTACTGATGACGGTGCTGAATTCGGTACCGCCCAGGGGCAGGTATTCTTCACCGGCCAGAGTCGCGCCGGCAGCTTCGAGTTGAAGTTTGATGATGGTGTTAGCGGTACGCGGGAAGACATAGTCAGAACCGAGTAGGTAGATGTTGGAGTAGCCTTGCTCGAGCAGGTACTCGACACCGGGGATAATCTGTTGGGTTGGCTCCGCGCCGGTGTAGAAGATGTTGGGTGATGATTCGAGACCTTCGTACTGAACCGGGTAGAACAGCAAGCCGTTGAGATCTTCGAAGACGGGCAGAACGGCCTTGCGGCTGGCGCTGGTCCAGCAGCCGAAGACAACGTCAACTTCGTCTTCCTGGATGAGCTTGCGGGCTTTTTCGGCGAAGGTCGGCCAGTCGCTGGCACCGTCTTCAATAACCGGCTCTAATTGACGGCCCATCACGCCACCGGCAGCGTTGATTTCTTCAATCGCCATCAGGGTCGCGTCTTTAACCGATACTTCACTAATGGCCATCGTGCCGCTCAGCGAGTGCAGGATACCGACTTTAATGGGGCCTTCTTCGACTTCGGCAACTTCTTCTTCGACCGGAGCTTCTTCTTCAGCAGCCGCTTCTTCCTCTGCGGCTTCTTCTTCAGCGGGGGCAGCCGCTTCTTCGGCGGCTGGTTCTTCTTCGGCGGCTGGTTCAGGAGCCGGAGCGCCACACGCGCCCAGAATCATCATTAAAAAGATAAGGGTAATGGTTAAAAAGGGGCCAACTTTCTTCGGCATATTCTTCTCCTCGATAGATAAATCGTGTGAAAGTTGCCTGCCCTTTTTCTATCAACAGCTTCCCATTGGTGCTACCAAATGGGCTTGGTAAACTCAAAAGCGCTGTGGTATAATAAAAAAAGGCAGGACGTTATAAGACAAACCTTGGGTCTTGGCGGGCCTGGTTATGTCTAATCGTTTTGTCGACATCTGGGAGGTATCGTGTATACGGTATCTCCCTTCCCGTTTCTATACGCTGTAGATTGCGATTACTAAGGAAAATGTGAAGGTGGTCGAGATTACGGGGGTGGCGTGCAGATATGGATCATCTAGCTTCTCTCCTTCCCTATAAAATTTAGCCATCTTTATAAAATAGGATTTATGCTGTTCAAAGTCCGTTTCGTAGGTATCCACAATTGATCAACTCCGTCAATGGTAATGATCCTTTTGCTCTGTAGCGAACGCTATAAATCCTAAATAAAAAACGCCCTCAACCGTGCAACTCAAAAATGAGTTCACAGATGAGAGCGTCTCGGCTTCTCAAGATTGTAAATGAAGTTAAAAAGATTTAACGTGGCAGTGGTATAAAAAATACCTCAGCAGCAGTCCATAACAATATCACATGTTATGACTCGTCGCTGAGGCATCTTTACGCCACACTCATAGATTTTGCAAAGCATAACATAGCCAACCCCCTTTGTCAAATATTATTAAGGTGGGATACGAAGTAGGATACGAAGGGTTGGCTCAGATAGCTATAGCGATGTATAATCGCCATTATTCGGTCGATTACTTCTTGTAAAAAGGAGACAAAGGGGAGAATCTATGGCTGCACCATTAAACATTACGGTTTCAGAAGAACAAGGGCAAGTACCGATCACTGTTTTTCACGTTGCGGGTGATATCGACGGCTCTTCCTACGAGACGTTGCGAACGGAAGCCGCATCGGCCTATGAGGCGGGAATGCGCTATCTCCTGCTCGATCTGGCGAAGGTGAAATATATGAGCAGTGCCGGCTTACGCGCCTTGCACAACATTTTTGATATGTTGAACGCCGATATATCTGCGGAAGAGCAAAAAAAGGTTGCACGGGGGATTTTAGACGGCAGCTATAAGTCGCCCTATCTCAAATTGCTTAATCCCACACGCGATGTTCAGCGGACGCTCTCTACCGCAGGCTTCGATATGTTTTTAGAAATTCATAATAAAGCCAAAGCAGCTATTAATTCGTTTACGCAGCCGTAGCTTTGGAATCGATGCCTGTTGTTGCCACGCTTTCCCTGGTTGCTCAAGCAGCGGATTTAGGGCAGGTTCGCCAATTTATTGAAGGTGCGACAGAAATGCTTGGCCTTGACTCAGAAACAACAGCTCATATGCGGATGGCGGTCGATGAGGCCGTGACCAATGTTTTAGAGCATGGCTACCACAATCAACCGGGCCGACTTGAGCTGAACATTTGCCGCGAACAGACTGATGTTATCATCTACCTCTCGGACGAAGCCCCAGTGTTTGACCCCACCCAGGTCCCCCCGCCGGATCTCTCTATCCCTGCCCCCTTACGCCCACCCGGCGGCATGGGCCTTCATTTTATCCGGCAAGCGCTGGATGAATTACAGCATGAAGCCCTGCCGGACGGCGGTAACCGGTTGATTATGATCTGGCGCAATGTTGCCCCCGAGGCGTAGGTTGCTACGGCTTGGCTAAGGATCGTGAATTAAACAACTTCCGCATTTGCGTTTGGGTAAGTGGTAAATAGTAATTGGTAATTGGCTCTTCAATCCCTAATTACTATTTACCACTTACCAATTACCCGACAGAATTGGGTAAGTAATTTCATGCACGTTCCATTAATACAACTTGCGAGGCATGACCGCCGGAGCCTGATACAACCGCGCTTTGGCCGCCTGCCACAGCGTGATGAGATGGCTTTGCAGCGCCCGTCCGGTACAGCCTAACCCGCGAACCACCAGCCCATCGCGCGGCAGAGTGTTGACCGCCCACGTTGTTTCCTGCCCCAAATGCGTTGGTCGGCACAACGCCGTTAGCTCTTCTTCCAGTGCCGCCCACACGCTCTCCGGTTGACCGGCCCGGCAAATATAAAACGTAGACCAGTAGCGATACGATCCCAACCGCACCAGCGAATTCAACGGTCGGCTGTCCGGCTCGATGCGCAAACGCTCGATGGCGATGGGGCGACCGTTGGCCGTAATATCGACCGCCATATCCAGACAATCATAGGCAAACATCTCGCCGATGGTCTCGCGACCGGGCGCGACGATCTCCCACCAGAACAGCCCGGCCTCATCCAG
>JAGRBZ010000675.1 GCA_020433805.1 Anaerolineae bacterium | reverse complement strand
GAGATGAGTAGAAGCGGTTTGTCGCTTTGCTCGCGCAATGTTTCGATGCGCTGCGGCAGTTCTGCCGGATCGTCCCAGTGCTGCAGGGCGACGACATCGACATAGGGAATGGTGGCGGCGGGTTCATCCCAACCGGCGGTGATGATGTGGTTGGGATCGTGCTCGCGGACGAGGGCGGTGATGTGTTCCAGCCAATCGATGACCTCGGTTTCGGTGAAGCGGCTGTCATCCTGGCTGAAATCGAAGTCGCCGCCGTTGCGAACGTCCCAGGCCAGCAGTTCCGGTCGATGGCGGTAGCGGCGGACAAGGTAGGTGGTCTGGGCATCGTAATGATCGCGGTCGGTGTAGAGGGGGCGGAAAGTCAGGTCGGGCAAATCGTTGAGGGTAACGATGAGTTTGAGATCGTTGGCTTCGGCCAAATCGAACAAAGTATCGATGAGTGTAAACGTATCTACGTTGGGAATGGCATCTTCCGGCTGGCAGGTGAAGAGCGGCTCGTATTGGACAAAGACGCGAACGGTGTTGAAACCGGCTTCCCGCATCACCGTGAATTCGTCGGTCATCTTGGCCGGGTCGGCCTCGTTGAAAAAGTGCTGCCAGGGCGCGTGGCGGGGATAGTAGTTGACGCCGCGCACGCTGAAAGGTTGGTCATCAAGCTGCAATGCGCCGTCGGTCACGGTGACGAAGTGGGTAGCGTCCGGTTCAGCGGTCGGGGCGGGGTCGGGGTTGGGTGGCGAGTCGGACAGGCAGGCCGGCGGCGTGGGCCGGGGTAGGGCATCGAGCCGAAACAGGGCGTTGATCGCTTCCAGACGTTGCGGGTCGATGGATAGCGCGGCGCGGTACTGCTCGATAGCCGCCTCGGTTTCGTTTTGCCCTTCCAGCGAGGCGGCGTAGTTGTAGTGAACCGCGTACTTCTTGCTGAGCAGCGGCTCCTCGCCGCAGCGCTGGTCGGCTGCGATCAATTTGTCGAGCGTAGCCAGTACGGCGGGCCAATTGTTGCCCCAATTGGCGTCGATGTCGGCGCAGGTGACCAGCGCCGTAGCCGGTGTCGGCTCGGCCAAGGGTGGCGTTGGGCTGGCCGGCGCTGCGGTTGGCGATGGCGGCGGAGTCGGCGTTTCGGCCCCGCAAGCGGCGATTAAAATGACGAGGGTTAACCCCAAAGTAACAAGATAAATTTTGCGCATAAGATGAAAATTATCGGCGCGGTAGGGGAAAAGTCAAATTGGGGCGAGGGGTTGTTTCGCGGTTCAGTGCGTTGGCGTGGGGAAAGGCTGTGGCTGAGGCGAAGGCTAAGGAAAGCGGTGGGGCAGCGTGGGGGGTGAAGCACTGATGCACTGAAAAGGATGATGGCACTGAGGTTTAGCTTTAAACCCTAAACATCGGCGTGGATTTGGCTTGCCTTGAGTTTGGTATGACGGCCGCTCAGTGTTCTCATGCCCCATCCGTGACTCAGTATTTCTCTCCATCGCGCACTAATTCAACGACACCCAATCCCCAAGCTGTCTGTGCCGTTTCTTAGCCTTCGCCTCAGCCTTAGCCTCTCCTTAAAGTTACCCTCAAGAAGACGCTCAATCTCTCGAACTATGCCGCTCGGCAATAATAGCGGCGGTTTCGGCCAGTTCGGCCCGTAGATGGGGCGGGGCGATGATCTCCATACTCTCGGCCCAACTCAGCAGCCAATTTTTTATCTGGCGGAAGGTGCGGGGACGGTAAATCATGAGGCGGTCGGCGCTGTCGGGCGCATCGACCGCCCTTTCTTTGACAAAACTGTAGTGCTGATCTTCGCGCACCCAGCGTACTATCTCTGCCGCAAAGCGAACCACAATCGGCTCCGGTCCGCGCTCCAGCGTATGGCGTTCCGGCGAACGGGGGGCGAACGTTTCGCGTGGCCGCACCTTGATCGCATCGATGCGATCCAGCCGAAACATGCGCTGCTCCTGACGCAGGCGACAATAGGCCGATAAAATCCACGCTTTGTCGAGGTAGATCAGTTCGAGCGGTTCTACATCGCGCTCGGTGACGGCATTGGAACTGAGCGAGTGGTAGCACAGATGCACCAGCCGCCGCTGTTGAATAGCCTCTTGCAGCGTGCCCAGCAGCGTATCATCAAAGTCTAGCAGGTTCTTAGGGAACGAGTAGAAATTGATGATGGCCTCCAGCGCCTCGACCTGTTTACGCGACGCTGAGGGCAGCACGGAGCGGACCTTCTCCAGCGCTGTCCTGGCTGCGTCTTGGGTGGGGCCGGGTTTGGCCTGCGCCGACAGTATCGCGATGGCTAAATAAAGCGACCGCGCCTCGTTGGGCGTAAATGTGATGGGCGGCAGATAGTAACCCTCCATCAGGCGATAGCCCTCGCCGGGCATGGCCATAATTGGCACCCCAACTTCGCACAGCGATTGGATATCGCGATAGACGGTGCGCTCGCTGATTTCAAATTGCTGCGAGAAGTCTTGAGCACGCATCAAGCCCCGGCTCTGAAAGAGGAGCAGATAGCCCATGAGCCGATCAACGCGGTTCATTGGGCGCGATACTCCGGGTTGCGCCAGATAATGAAGGCGGCTTTGTTATCGCACGACGGATCATCAACGTAGTCGTGCAGGATGCCGTGGATTTCCCAGCCGGTTTTGAGCTGCACGCTGACGGTTGGATCGAACATTTCGCCACGCTTGAGCTTTTCGACGTACGTTTCAACGGACATCTGATCTTTGACTCGCCCGTAGCCTTTGAGCATGCCACCGGCCACGTGGCCGCGCAGGTTGAGGCGGCGAATAAGATCGCGGCGGGCATTATACAGCAGCCTGGCCAGCCCTCGGCGACGGTAGTTGGGCAAGATGCCGATGTCCGCGCCGTACAGCCAATCGCCGTTGGGATTGTGGTTGCCCAGCCAGTTGTGGTCGACAGCGTCGATGTAGCGATGCTGGTAGTTGTCGAAATCAATTGTAGTGCGGAAATCGGTCGAACAGCCGACCACGTTGCCGTCGCCGGTGATGATGGCAAACTGCCCCTCGGCAAAGCGCTCGATTTGGGCGCGGTAGTGAGCGGCGGTCATAATCTCTTCCTCGGCCAGGGTGGGGAAGCTGGCCCGCTGCACGGCTTCAAGCTGGTCGGCCATAGCGGGCGTGCTGTTGACTACGGTGAATGTTTCGGGCATGGGTTACTCCGGTTTTTTCTGTAGTTATTGGGTAAGCGATGATGGTGCGAAAAGGCTGAGGCTAAGGCTGAGGTTGAGAAAAAACAGATACATCGTTTAGACGGATGTCATTTCGAGCGACGATAGGAGCGAGAAATCTCCCCCCAAACGTTGTCTGTAATTCAGATTGGGAGATTAGAGATTGGAGACTGGAGATTTTTTAATCTCTAATCTCCTAATCTCCAATCTCCTGATACCGTAACGTTACT
>JAGRBZ010000674.1 GCA_020433805.1 Anaerolineae bacterium | reverse complement strand
CTCAGCAAAGCATGGGCGTTCCACTGCATGCGCCAGGCGTTGAGCAGCGGATCGGTCGGTTCCGGGACCATCGTCATGAGATGCAATGAGAGTGGGTAGAGCATCACGATAGTCAGGCCGAGAAACAGGGCCAATACACCCCACTCTCTGGCGTAATAAGAATTAGGGGTGGCGGGGACAGACACGGTCGATGAAGAAGCGTTTTGCGGCATAAGGGAGACGACGTTAATCTACAGCGGGTAGACGGGTTAGCCAGACACGATTTTCGGAGGTGGGCGACTTGGCACTAGAGATAGGCAAACGCTCGCCTGTGATGGGATCGTACATGCCGACAAAAATATCGTATTCCCAGGCGGGAACATCGCGGCCCATTAACACTTCGTAATGATCTTCGATGATCTCGCCCGGCAGCCAACCGCTGGTGGGCGATGTGCCTTGAACCGGTACGCTATCCCACTGCCCCCGAATCGACTGATCCGGTCCGGCGGCGTGAACAAAGACCGTATAGTTGGCATCGGCAAAATCGAGGCTGCGCCAGTAGAGAGTTAGCCCAAACGTCTCACGCCCTTTCAGGAAACGGTCATGCAGGCGATAGCCAACCAGCTCAATTTCATCGTTGACGTAGGCAGAAACGGGAATAACATCTTTGGGCAGCGTAAAGTTGCGATCTTGGGCCTTGACCATAACATCGGCTAAGGTCATGTGCGACAGCTCTTGGCCGGTGTCCGTATCGATCAAGGTAACCAACATTGGGTAATCGCCGGCTAAGGCAACGGCGGGAACCCGGAAGCGATACGCTTCGCCGACAACCTCCGATCGACGCCAATCACGGGCATCATAGGCCTCGGAAAGTGGCTGATCGGTGATAACATATTTTTTACGCTGGGGATCGAGGAAGGAAAATTCCAGCGTATAGTTATGCTCGACTTTTTTGGTGGCTTGCCAGAAAATTTTGCCGACAATTTCGGCTCCCGGCGAGAGTTCCGTATCAACAAAAGTATGGCCCAACAGCGTAAGATCATCACTTAATGGCGTTGCGACCGATGTCTCGACAGGCAGCTTATCGACTTGCGGCAGATGCGTAGGCGGCGTAAGCGTTATCTCGCCGACATCTTTGACTACGCCTAAGCTGCGTCCGGTTTCGAAATCATACAGGCCCACTTCAAAATGGTAGGTGCCGGGCGGCGTCGCCGGATCGATGGGCAGTTTGTACTCATCGCGCAGGTAGAAACCGGGATGCCAGCGATTGGTGCGCCACAAACCGGCCAAAATGATGCGGTCGATCTTGCCCCACACGTTGCCTTCGTCATCGACCAAACTAATATAGATGTTGGTTTTACCGTGATTGGTATCGATGGCACCCAATGTTTCCCAGTAAAGGGTTATCGGCAGACCATCTTTAACCTCTTTGTAGCCCAGGTAGCGCTCATGCTCTTCGGGTACATCATCCGCCACGTAGGCATCGGCGGGCATTGTGGTAGGGGAGACATTAACGCCGTAGAGCCGTCCTTGACCGCCCAGTAGCGCCTCGACCGGGAAATTGAAATCGTCTTGCGGACTGGTGCCGATGACCGGGCCTTTGTAAATCCAGGCGTATTCGATACCGTGGAGTTTAACCACGTGCTCGGGTTGGATTTGGCGGAAGTAATTGAGAATCTCGCCGCTGGGGAAACCGCGCTGAACCTGATTGATGTAGAAAACGGTATAGTCAGCCGCTAAGGCCGACTCTTGGCTGGATAAATCGATAGTTTGGCCGCGATAGTAGGGGGCAAACTGATTGCTGTACCAGGAAGCAACAACCACATTTCGATAATCGACATGCTCATTAAGATAACGGGCGGCTAAATCTAGCCCCTCGCCCCAGCCGACATTGAGCGTTTTGGGCGCGGTATTAGCCCCATCGAGCATGGGATTGAAGTAGGCCAGATAGTAAGGATGGTACCATAAGACAAAGAAAATTTGCACGACAATAGCCGCCGACGCCAGCCGCATAGGTGTCAGTTTCAAGAAATTCAGCACAGCGGGGAAATACTTGGCGATCAGTCCGGCCAACCACCACAAGGCCAACGCCGAAAGCAAGCCTACCGCAAAGAAAACCGGCAGAATGTAGCGATCACCCCGGCGGGTAATGGTAGAGACAGGGGCCATAAAAATGACGATATAGGCCAGCAGCCCCAGTGCAATCGGCAGGACATCGGTGAGCCAGCTTTTGCGGGAACGATAGGCCAACAAGCCGGCCACAATCATCGCTAAGCCACCGACAAAACCGATAGTCGTAAGCGGCGTCAAATGGTAGGGAAAAACAATCAGATAGTAGAGCGGGCTTTTATCGGTTTCGGCACCGCCCCAAAAGATGCCGGTGGTCGGGTGATACAGTTCGTTAACGCTGTTTACGTTTTCGACAAGCATCGAGATGGCGGTTACGGGCTGGCTCCACATCGACGGCCAGATGACGAAGATGGCTGCCACGGCAATACCGCCCCAACCGACCAGCGCCAAAATCAACTTTTTCCAAAGCCGACCGAGATCGACCCCTTCGGGCGGAAACAGCGCGTAGAGCAACCCGCTAACCACCAAAATCGGTCCAAGAATAACGGCCGGCGTTTTGCTAAGTCCGGCCAGTCCACCAAACAGCCCTGACAGTAGCAACCATTTCCACGAGTCTTTTTTAAGAAACAGGAGAAAAGCCAAAAAAGAGAGGAACATAAAATAGGACATGGGGGCATCGACATGCACGACGCGACTGTGGGCCAAGATAAAGGGGTCGAAAGCCAAGATGAGCGCGGTAAATAACGCTATACGCTCATCGAGCAGGCGTTTGACCAGCATATAAATACCGAGAATACCAAGCGCCGCGGCAATGGCCATCGGCACACGAAGCCAGACCAAGAAATCCATGGGGTAATCGAACCGACCAAATCGGGTCGTAACCAG
This sequence comes from Anaerolineae bacterium, assembly GCA_020433805.1. Lineage (GTDB taxonomy): Bacteria > Chloroflexota > Anaerolineae > 4572-78 > J111 > JAGRBY01. Next base: position 470 of record JAGRBZ010000674.1, on the reverse strand, counting down.
ATCGAGCGTGGTCATAAAATCGGCATTTATCCAGGGCAGCGGCATCCAGCCCAGATAATGAACCGCATAACGCGCCGCCACCCCTATCGCGCCGAGAATGAGCGTAGGCACGCCCGGATAGCCCAAAATCAAGGCTCCGCCCAAATCGCCACGCAATACCGATTTAAGAAAATGGGTGGCAAACATAATTTGGTCGTCTTCATCAGCCGTTATGAACACATCAAGGTTCAAGATGCGGGGCAATAAAGCAACCACAAAAACGGCAAGCGGCAGCATGAGCGTTAACCGTTGCTCGTTGATAGTGGCTATTGACCGGCGGGCCATGCCGGTGAACGACTTTTTCAAATAACTGGGTTTCTCCGTAAATATATCAGCCATACAGTTATGAATTATGAATAGTGACAAATGTCACGTCTGTCAAATAACAGAAGATAGTTGAGCATCAGGAAATAAGTCGGGATGATATTGGT
>JAGRBZ010000673.1 GCA_020433805.1 Anaerolineae bacterium | reverse complement strand
TGCCCTTGCCGCGTCGCTTGCCTGTGGCCGTCGCCGACGCCCCGGCCTTCGCGGCCATTCCCGACGGTTTGATCTTCGGACGCCCTTTCAGCCCCTTGAGCCGGGCAATCTCTTCGCGCAGTGCTGCATTCTCCGCCTCCAGCGAAGCGACGCGCTCCAGCAGCGCCGCAACCAGATCACGGAGATCATCAAGGCCGAGTGTGGCGAGGTCGGACGCAGCGGGCCTGGACATGACAAACTTGAATCACGTCCCATCAATCTTGGGAATCGAGAACAGATTCTCATTCCATGCGCGCAGATCACGCCTCAAAAATCCAGCCCGCCCGGACTTTTGCACCGGTTACTAGACATATGTATCGCTTCCCCAGCCGCCATATAGGATATCATTTCCCAGGCCGCCGACCAGAACGTCGTCTCCATCACGACCATAGAGCACGTCATCCCCTGCATTGCCGTAAAGAGTACGGCCTTGCGTGTCGTTACTACGGAGGGCATTGAAATCGCCATTGATCACATCATCACGCTCGGTACCAGTGATCGATGATACGTTTCCATCAATCAGATTGGGGCCGATTGTGTTGACAATGCTGTTCCAGCTATGGCCGTATCCGGTTGATGTCTGAACCGCCGTATTCAGCCAGTTTGTTTCATCGGTGGTGAGATTTTCGAGGCCTTTGACGTTATCAAGATAATGTACGACACCGAGCCAAGTGACATACGCATAGTCATCACCATTGATATCGATAGCGAAACTCTCGATGGCAGACTGTGATAAATCGAACGTGCCTTCAAATGTGTCCGCAATCGGATTGTATACCGGGGTGACGACGAATAAATCCGCGCCGCCTGTGGTTTGAGATAACAGCCTCGCGCCCAAGGCGTTGAGTACATTATCAAAAGCTGCATATACAACCGGAATGCCTTCTTCCAGAAAGGGTAAGAAAGGACGCTCATCGAACCATGTGCCGAGATATTCTGACTCGATGCCCGTGAATTCCGCCAAAAAACGGTATTCCGGCAGATAAGCGTAAATAGCATCGTTGCCGATGTCCTGTGCCGAAGGCGTCGCATTTTCATCAACGCCTGCCCAGGTCATTAAAACTGATCGTAAAGCCGCTTTGGTTGTTTCAAACTCGGCAAAAACATCCGTCGCATTCGTCATCGAGGTTGCGAGGCTTTCAACCTGTGTGAGCAATCCCTCGTTTTGTGACATCGCCACATGCAGGTCCGGCAAATTGCCATAGCTGCGTAAGGTCGGTAAAAACAGCGTGCGGATATCTAACGTGTAGTTCTGCGCATACCGGCTGTTTTGCAGGTCATGGTCAAACCACACATCGACAATCTCGCGGCTTGTGCCGTCATTCAACGTAAAGGTTGATTTGTGCGTGACCGTATTGCCTTCGATCAAACGCTGGAATCCACCATTGATCATACCGGCAAAACTATCGATCTCCGCGCCCGCCACGTCGATGTTGGCAATATTCAAATCAGAAAGGGAAAAAAGCTCCCCGGCCTCGCTGATCCCGTTTTGGTTTAAATCCTGCCATACCTGTAACGTGGAGAAGATCGTGTCCTGGGCATCAATGACACCGTCGCCATTGTCATCCAGCTGACCGAGCTGGACAAAGGCGTTCGATTCGTCGCGCAGTTCCAGCCAGCCACTTTCCAGGACATAGCTGAGCGGATGAGGCGATGCGATCATCTCCTCAAAGCCTTCAATCAGGCCGTCACTATCCTTGTCCCAGACCAGCATCCCGTCATCAGCCGCGACCCATCCGGTTTTTTCGGCAAAGCCGTCATTCCAGAAATCGTAATAGACGCCGTCAGTGACAGAGGTGAGTTCGATCAACCCGTCGCCATCAAGGTCAAGCGTCAGCGGATCGCTCCCGCCAAGCCCCGACCCAGGAGAAAAATCAACGCCCAGTGTTCCCAACACAGGCCCAAGCGCATCTTGCAGCCAGGGGGGAAGTTCACCAAACACAAGATCAGGATTATCCAACGCCCAACCATAGCCATCAGAAAGCTGATCAAGCCAGTCTGCGATATCATCAAATGGCAAAACATCATCAACTAATTGTTGACGGACATCTTCATCCATCGCTAACAAAGCTTTCCCGAAATTTGCGGAAAATTTTGCAGCTTCTTGTGCGCGGGCAATATTCTCGGGAGTCACCGAATACGGTATATCGGTCGCCTCTTTGTAAATTTCTTTGGCGTCTTCAATAATATCCACGCCACCATCATTGCGCTGCCAATCTTCCCACAAGCCCGCTGGATTGTTAGAACTTTCGAGCATTTTATTCGGGAACCAGTCGTTTACATCAAGATCAGTAGCTATATATTCTTGATTATGATATCTCTGAATTTGATCCCACGATGGTTCACCACCGCTATTATTTTTATATTCATCGAGATGTCTTTGTGCCAAGCGTTTGTTCAGATCGATCCAATCATTCGATCCATAGCTTAAGTTCTTTCCATTATCCGCTGCACCACTTTCTGCAAAGCCATTGGCGATCTGACCTTGCCAGGTATCATTGTTGGTCACACCCTCCCCAAGCCGCCCATAATCATCACCATAGCCTTGAAGCGCTGCATAAAATCCGCTTACGTCGTTATTATTCAAACGTGTTTGAAGAATATCCATTTGTGCTGTCGTCAATTGAACCATGATTAATCTCCTTGTTTATTTATTTCTACTTCTAAACCATCAACGAATTTGATTGCCGCATCACGTTGTTGACGCCAATTGGCCAATTCCGATATATTCCAATCTATGTCGTACAAAAGACCTTTATTGATAAATTTGTGTGTACAACCTGGAATTTTATCTTTTCCTGGCGGACTACACCTTAAAAAACTTATTACATGTCCGCTTTCTCCCTTTTCAATTAACCGATCATCGGGTTGTAGGGGATTTTTACCCTGCGGCGGTGCAGAGTATTTCTCCAAACCGTAAATATTATTTTCATTTTTTCTGTAACCTCGATTGCGCATGAGATTATTAATACTTATATTTAGCGGTGGGCGATTTTCAGCATTCTCCAGCAACATCCCTCTCATCCGACCTTCTTCGATCAACTTCATTCTCGCTTCCCGCTCTTGCGGATGGGGCGGAAGAATTTTAAAGGCTCAATTTGCGTTAGATATGCTTGTAGTATTTTGCTATGGTTCGTCAACGATTCGGCGGAGGGTGGTGATGGACGGCAAGGAGTTCCAAGCATGGCTTGCGGAGGCCGACGGTCTGAGCGCGCAGCAACGCGAGGAGGCCGCTCGGGTGCTTGGCGAGCCGGCATCGCTGGCCAGCGTGCTCAAGCTTCTGGAGGATCGGATTGACGAGCATCGCCGCTGTCCGCGCTGTAACACCGACGGTGCGGTGATCCGCGGGCGGGCCAACGGTCTCACG
>JAGRBZ010000672.1 GCA_020433805.1 Anaerolineae bacterium | reverse complement strand
TGAGAGCTTTACGTTGCTCTCCTCCTTTTTATGTTTGCTTGCCTTTATAATCGCGTCAATGCTTTTCAATTGCACAGCGAATGAACTGCCGAAAGATTTGACCAGAATCCTTCGCACATTGACGTCGATCAGCTATCAGCGTTCAGCCGTCAGCGTTTAGCCGTCAGCTTAAAGCTGATAGCCGATAGCTCAATGCTGAACGCTTCTTGTTTTTCGTTATTATTTTGTGTAGTGCGCCGTAAAGGTTATGCTGTGCCTCCTCTCTCGAAGGGGTTGTGTGCACAATAGATAACCTTACGTTTAAGAGATGATGATAGGGGGTGTTAACTATGACTTAAGAATTATGTATGTCATTTCGAGCGACGACAGGAGCGAGAAATCCCTCAGAACGTTGTTTGTAATCGGATGCCGTAGGGATTTCTCGCCTTCGGCATCGAAATGACATGAACTGCATAAATATTGCTAAAAACTACTCTCTAAATCAATGGTCTCGATTATAGCATCTCACCGTTTGCATACTGTTTGTTGGTGACCGGACTTCGAAAAAAAATCCGTTAACGATACGCTGAATTTATGCGTTACGCCGTTAACACGGTGACAGTCACTTATTTAAGTGACTGTCACCGTGTTCAATCGTTCAACATTTTATGGGGAATTTAGAGGGACTGCGTTGCACAGCGTTACTTTTAAATTTGCGTATCCGGCTATTGTAGTATATTAATAATAAAATGAGCAATTTAGTCAAGTTACCTGCCTGTCTAACCCCCGCATTCGAACCGATACGACTTTAAAAATTCGTCAACCGCCTGGATACGAGCGTGTGTGATTTGGAAAAATCTTCATTTGCGTGTACATATATAGTCACCCCCTAAATTGTGTGGCAATTTGCCATTGCCGCCCCTTATAAATATTTATATCTGCTGACTTACAAGAGTTCACCAGGGAGTCGCTTATGTTCAAAGTTGAACGAGTACAAAGTTGAGCTATCGGTAGCAACCGTTTACTGAACGTTTGCCGGAGGTAAGTTTGGGCATGTTACGCATACAACTATTTGGATCCCCTCTTGTTGAATCGACAGAGGTTGCCCCTATTCAATTTCGCAGTATCAAAATCGAAGCACTGTTCTACTATCTAGCCGTTACGCCGGGTCGGCAGCACCGCCGAACACGTCTGGCCAGTTTGCTTTGGTCTGAGCTGCCTGAAGATAAAGCGCTGGGCAATTTGCGCTACGCCTTCTGGAACCTGCGCCAGGTGCTGGACGAAAATCTCTTCAGCATCGATCGCGGCACGGCGACGTTCCAGCCGGATGATTCCGTTTGGGTCGATGCCCATGAATTTGAGCATCTTCTCCACGCTGTCAAAAACAGTTCAGAGTTAGAGACCTCAGAAGGGATGCCGCGCTTACAGAAAGCCGCCGATCTTTATCGCGGCGAATTTCTGGCGGGCTTCGAGTTAACCGAAGCGCCGCTCTTTGACGATTGGCTTCAGGTGCAGCGGGCCGCCCTCCACGATAAGGCCGTCGAGGTGTTAACGAAGCTTGGTTCTGATTATGCCGTCCATCACCAACTGCCCAAAGCCATTGCGGCCACCAAACGCCTGCTCGAACTGGAACCCTGGCAAGAAGCAGCCCATCGCCAGATGATGCAGCTTCATGCGCTCAGCGGTCGGCGCGATGCCGCGCTGATGCATTATCAAGAGTGCCGACAAGTCTTAGGCGAAGAGTTGGGCATGGAGCCGGAGCCGGAGACTCGCATTTTGATGGAACGCATTCGATCCGGCGAATTTGAGCAAGCCCCAGCACCGGCCCCCACGTCTCTGTCAGAACCCCATACCCTATCCACCCCGCTCTATGGCCGCCAAAAGGAGTATGCCTGGCTGGTGGAGATGTGGAAAAAAGTCACCCTCAACCACAGCGGCCTGGTGCTGCTGCAAGGGGAAGCCGGCGTGGGCAAAACCCGTTTGGTGGAAGAGTTTGGCCGCTATGTCACCATTCGGGGCGGCCGGATGCTGCAAGGCCGCTGTTATGAATTTAGCGGGCCGCTGCCTTACCAACCTATCGCCGCCGCCTTGCAGACCCAAATCACCCAAATCGAGACGCGGCGACTGTCTTTAGAGGAAGATTGGGGCGTTGAGCTAGCCCAACTCCTGCCCGATATTCGTTTGCAGCGGGGAAATTCGTCGCCGTCGCTGCCGGGTAGCGGGCAGGGCATGGATCGCTACCGCCTGTTTGAAGCCGTGGCCCAGTTTTTACGCGCCATTGCCGCCAAGCAGCCCGTTCTCTTCTTTTTGGATGATCTGCATTGGGCCGATGCCGACACTCTGGATTTGGTTGGCTATCTGGTGCAGCGTTTGGCCGGTACCCCGGTGCTGATGATTGGATCCTACCGGCCGGGCGAAGTGTTGCATCAGCAAGCTCTGAATATCCTGCAACGGCCATCGGGTGGCGGCGTGTTCTACGATACGCTCCAACTAACGCACCTTTCGACTGAGGCCGTTCAGCAAATTGTAAAAACCATCACCCCCCTGGCTTATAATGATAAGCTGGCGCGATTTTTGTACGAGGCCAGCCAGGGCAACCCCTTTATCTTATTTGAAACCCTCAACGAAATGCAGGAGTTGCATTGGTTGCAGTCGAACGCCAAAGGCCAGTGGTCGCTGCAAGTAGCCGATCATTGTCTCACGCTGGAAGGGCTGATCAATGCCGATGCCGACCAAAGCAGCTTAAGCAGCCTCACCGCCGGTCAGCCCAAAATGCCGGTGTTACTCTCTACCGGCGAACCGGCAAAAGCAAAAGACACGCTCCCTGCAAAGGACAACCTCAAGCTGGCGGAAGTCCAAAACCGGATTCGACGCCGCATCAGTCGCCTTTCAGCCGAAGGTAAGCAGTTGTTGGGGCTGGCCGCCGTGGTCGGGCGACCGTTTGAAACAAAGCTGCTGCAAGAAGCCAGCGGCCTACCCCTGGAGACCGTGCTGGACAATCTGGACGATTGGTTGGCCCGCAATTTGGTGCAGGAAGTGAGCCGTAACGAGCAGCGAACGCGCGAAACCGATCTCTTACCGGCCCTCAGCCACTACCGCTACGATTTCAGCCACGATTTTATTCGGGCTGTTGTTTATAACGATTTAAGTCAGGCCCGTCGCCAGGTGCTGCATTACAAGTTAGGAGCCGCCCTGGAACGACTCTACGCCCATCAACTGGGCAAAGTTGTCGAGTGGCTGGCCCACCACTACTACTGCGGCTACGAACTCAACAAAGCAATAACCTACCTACAGCGGGCCGGACAGCAAGCGCGGGCCGTCTATGCCTTGCCCATCGCGCTGGAACGGTATCAGCAGGCATTATCCTGTTGGGAGCAGCTTTACAACCCGTCCGACAGCCAAATTCCGACCGAAGCCTGGCGACAGCGGTGGGATCTGTTGTTGAG
>JAGRBZ010000671.1 GCA_020433805.1 Anaerolineae bacterium | reverse complement strand
CCCTTCGGCCCGAACATACCCATTGGCCCGTTTGTCGAACGTCTTGCAACGACCATCCTCAGCCAGCATCCCGGCCTGGCTAAACGCCAGGTAGGCCGAGGGCGTCAGCAAGAGATTGACCCCGCCGACAATGGCCATCTCACAACTACCGCTGTGCAGCGCTTCCACCGCCCGATGGATGGCTACCAGTGAACTGGAACAAGCCGTGTCAATCGGTTCACTGGGTCCGTGCAGGTCCAGTAGGTAGGAGATGCGGTTAGCCAGCACCGAATGGCTCAACCCGGTAGCGCTGTGCGCCTCAACCGTTGTCCGATGGCGGCGCACCAACTCCTCATACTCATGGCTGGCTACCCCCACAAAAATGCCGGTTCGCGTGCCCGCCAGCCTACCCGACCGGTAGCCCGCATCTTCGATACAGTGCCAGACCGTTTCCAACCACAGGCGCTGTTGGGGGTCCATCAGCGCCGCTTCGTGGGGCGAAATCTTGAAGAAACCGGCATCGAATTTATCGACATCGGCGATGAAGCCCCCCCATCGGCTCTTGGTCTTGTTGGCTTCGACAAACGGATCGCCATCGTAGCTGCGCCAATCCCAGCGCTCTCCCGGAATCTCGCTGACGAGGTCGTGACCGGCGGCCAGATGCTGCCAGAAAGCCGTCAAGTCCGGCGAGCCGGGCAGCCTGCCGCTCATCCCGATGATGGCAATCGCCTCAGCCTGGGGTGGCCGGCGATGCATGGGTTCATGACTGGGGGTAGAGCGAAAGCGCTCTTTGGCGGAGGTGGTCGGGGCCGGCGTCTGTTGCGGGGGCGACATCGGGCCGGGAACAGGTTTGTTTGGGTAATAGCCCGCCACCTGGTCGGGATAGTACTCGGCCAGATAGCGACTCAGGGACAGCAGTGTGGTGTGTTCGAAGAAGACCGTCGGCAGCAGCGTCAAGCCGTAGGCTTCGTTCAGATTGTTGCCTAACTCGGTCAGGGTGATCGAGTCAAAGCCATACTCGCTCAGGTTTTCATCACCGGCAATGTCCTCGACGTTTATCTTCAAGATGTGAGAGACCGACTTGATCAAATCGGTCTGGATTTTTTCAGCCAGCTCAGCCCTCTCGCCGGCCGCCAGCTTCACATCCGTCTTAGGGGTCGACATCTCACTGTCGGGCGACAGCAAGCTGCGTCTGATTTTGTCGACCTTGCCGTTAGCAACCAACACCTGCCGTTCGGTCGAAGTCATCAGCGTCTCAAACGCTTGGAGGCCGATTTCCGTCGGCAGGGGCATGAGGCCTGTTTGACTCGTCAACATCGTCTGGCTCGCTGCATCGATCGCCATGCCACCCTCGGCCCACATCGGCCAATTGATCGACAGCGTCCGGCCCGCGCGTTCCCCGGACTCGACCAAAGCTTGACGATGATAGGCAAAGCTATCTAAAAAGGCATTGGCCGCGGCGTAGTCGGCCTGGCCGATATTGCCTAGCGTGCCCACAAGGGAGGAGAACAGCACCATAAAATCAAGCATCTCAGCCTGGGTTGCGGCATCGATGTTGAGGATGCCGGCAACTTTTGGAGCCAGCACCGCTTCGATTTCCGCTTCGGTTTTGTTGGTGATCAAGCTATCGACAATGACCCCGGCAGTGTGAATGATGCCGTTCAGCACACCGTGTTCGGTGATGATGGTCTGGACCGCTTGATCGACATCGGCCCGCACGCTCATATCGACCGGCAGGTAAATGGCAGAACCGTTAGCTCGGTTCAAATCCGCTAGATATTGCTCTCCGGCGGCATCTATGGCCGAACGACCGCTCAGGATAACCGTAATTTGTTCACCCTGGTCAAGCAGGTGGCGCGCAAAGATACGGCCCAATCCGCCCAGCCCGCCGGTGATCCAGTAGACGCCACCCGGCCTGAGGTACAGCTTTTTTTCTTGAGCATTGATTTCTATCTCGATTTCCTGGAGACTTTTGACAGTCCGGCTTCCGGCGGCGTCATACCGTATTTCTATCTCCGGAAAACTGTGAGAACGCAGCTCCCGGTCAAGCAACGATATCAGATCGTCGGACTGGGGATTGGCCACGGTGATGATTTTACTTCGGATGGTCGGCTGTTCCAATCGGACTGTTTTTAATAAGCCGGCCAGCGGCGCGTAGCGATGCGGTTCAACCGTATCCGCGGCCACTACTACAAGGGTGTGCGGGCTGCGGGGTTGATTTTCGACGATGGTCTTCACACACCGCCAACTGTGCCGAACCAGCTCGGTGGCATTGGTTGAGTCGAGCACCATTACCGTGGCCTGGTCGAAGGTCGCGGTGATAGCTTCAACAACATCTTGCTCTACCCCCACGAGCAGCAAACTTTTTGCCTCCGACTCAGCACGTTCTTTTTCGTTGTGTTCAACCAAAGATTTTGTCTGCCAGATCGGCTTACTATACAGAAGGCCGATTTCAACCGGATCGACGAAAGCCTTCACTTTAAATCCTTGCAAGACCACACATGCCTCACCTTTATCATTAGCTACGGTAATATCGTAGCTGGTCACATCGCCGGTCGTTTCACCTTCGGCACTAAATTGAACATAGGCCCAAGCATTTTCCGGTAAAACATCATATATATCGACCGTCTGCATGGCGAAGGGGAGAGCAAGCTGCCGAGGCCCTTGACTATCCCGGCTTAGACCCAGGCCGGCGGTCGCCTGCAAGGCGGCATCCAGCACGCTCGGATGCAGGCCATACCCCGTTTTTTCCACGCCCATCGGCAGCCGCAGTCGGGCTAATACTTCCCGCTCATTGTAGCTGAGCTGCACCAGCCCTTGAAAGCTGGGGCCATAGGACAACCCTCGCTCCTTAAAATGGGCGTAGCAAGTTGCTCCTTCAAGGGTCGAGAGGCAGCGGGCTTGAATAGCGGAAATGTCCAACGCCTGGGGATGATCCATTGATCCGACAACCAGCTTGCCTTGACTGTGAATCACCTCGCTGCTGCTAATTGCAAAAGCAATCTCACCATTCTCAGCCGGATACAACCCAATTTGCGTCTCCAGCGGTTCATCTTTGACCACCAACGGCCTGACCCACACCACATCTTTGAGTTGGGTCACGTCCTGCTCTCTAACCGCCATTGTCCCGGCGTTTCGGGCCATCTCTAGATAGGCGACCCCCGGCAACACTTTCTCACCCCGCACGCGATGATCATCCAGGAAAAACTCGCTGCCGGTAAAGACGGTGCTATAGCGTTGCTCCGCCAGATCCGAGATATTTCGGTGTATTAAGGGATGTAGCGGAGCTGTTGTGAATTGTGAATGAGGATTGCACAATTCTTTATTCTCCATTCTGCATTCTTCATTGTTCGGTAGCCAATAGTGTTCTTTCGCAAACGGGTATGTCGGCAAACTTACCCGCCGAGGCGTAGCGTGGGGATACATCAAGTTCCAATCAATGTCGACG
>JAGRBZ010000670.1 GCA_020433805.1 Anaerolineae bacterium | reverse complement strand
CGACAATGAAAATTTATTTATGACTTACGCAGTTGGCATGTCATCCATTCGACAAGCTCAGGACAGGTTTCGAGGAGGAACGACGAGAAATCCCTGAGAACGTTGTTTGCAAACAGAGGCTATAGGGATTTCTCCGCCTTTGGCTACGAAATGACATAAGCAGGTGTCAAGTGCGTAACTCCTATTTCATTTGCAGTTCAGAGATGCATTATGGAATAACGCGAAGAACAGGCACTTCGCCTATTTTTGGCTGGGTTCGATATTTCTCCGGCAGTTGACCGAACAAGGCCGCCGGCATGGTATCGACCAGCCGGGTAGTAATGACCTGGTTCCGCAGATCGGTATTGGGATCGGTTTGAGTCACTACGCGCAAATAATTACCGGTCAAGCCGCTCCATTGCAGGCCGAAGCCGTACGGTTCGCTGCTCTCCCATAGAACCGGCATAGTCCGGCCTACAAATGTGCGCCGAAAATCCTCTTCTAACTGCGCATTGAGGGTATGCATTTGCCGGCTGCGAGCCTGCTGTACTTTCGAAGGAACTTGGCCTCGCATTTTGGCGGCAGTTGTACCCTCCCGCCGCGAGTAACGGAAAATATGAAGCTTGGCAAAGGCCATTTCCTCGACAAAGGCCAATGATTGAGCAAACTCCTCGTCAGTTTCTCCGGGGAAGCCAACAATAATGTCGCTGGTTATCGATAAATCAGGAATGGCGGCTCGTGCCTCGGCTACCAACTGCGAAAATTCGGCCTGGCTGGTTCGACGCGCCATCCGGCGCAGCGTGGTGTCGCAGCCGCTTTGCAAGGGCAGATGCAGATGCGGCAGCAGACGATCGTTGTGCCACAGATCGAAAAATTCGGCGTCTAAATCCCAGGGTTCTAGTGAAGAAAGGCGAAGGCGGGGCAGATTGGTCTCGGTCAGGATAGTTTGCACCAGATAGCGCAGTCCCGCCGGCTCACCCCAATCGTGTCCGTAAGAGCCAAGATGAACTCCGCTCAAAACCGCTTCTTTATATCCTAAATCTGTCAATCGGTTGATTTCAGCCACAACATCGACCAGCGTGCGACTGCGGCCTGCGCCACGAGCCACGGTGACAATACAAAACGTGCAGCGATTATCGCAGCCGTCCTGCACCTTAACAAAGGCGCGGGTGTGGTTAGGGCTTTGCGTCAGGCTGTCTGGCTCGATAAATGAAGGGGCGTCCGGTGCCGGCAGCGGATCGCCATCGCGGAGTAGCCCCGCTTCGGTAACGAGACGGGGCAGCATCTCTTTATCTTCATTAGGAACAATGAGATCGACGCCCAAATCGCGCATTTTCTCTGGCGAAAGCTGGGCGTAACAGCCCGTCACGACCACCCCCGCTTGAGGATTAGCCCGGCGCATCTGCCGAATAACCTGGCGCGATTTTCGCTCAGCGATGTGGGTTACGGCGCAGGTGTTGAAGACATAGAGATCGGCTACATCGCCCGGCCCGACCAAGCGATGACCGGCTCCGGCAAAAACCCGAGCCATCTCTTCCACTTCACTAATATTTAACCGACATCCTATTGAATCAAGTCGTACTCGCATAAGCTCACTTTGGAGATTGGGAGATTATGGCTGGGCCAATCTCCACTCTCTAATCTCTAATTACCTAATCTCTATCTACGGCAAAACACTCATCCGGCTGTATGTCCAATCCGTACCGACATTAGCATTGGAAATAATCTCGGTTTGGTTGCTGCCGTCACCGTTCATTTTCCAAATGCTCCAACTGCCCGAACGCGCGCTGCGGAAGATGAGCTGTCCGTCAGGCGTATAGGTAGGCAGCGTATCCGGACCGGGAGCATCGGTTAAGCGCTGAAGGTTGCTACCATCAATATTGACGGTGTAAATATCCGCATTACCGTCCTCGTCGCGACTGAAGGCAATGGTATCCCCATCGGGCGACCAGGCCGGGAAGGAGTCGCTGCCACCGTTCGTGATTAGCGTGTGGCCCGAGTCATCGCGGTTTGAAATCCAGATACCGGTAATTCCATCGCGACCGGAACGATAGACGATTTTCTGACTATCCGGTGACCAATCGGCTTGCTCACCGATAATTTCAAAACGGAATTGTTCGTTATCTTGCGTACCCAAGAAATAGATACGGGGATTACCGCTCCGGTTGGAGTCAAACGCGACCATAGCACCGTTTGGCGAGACATTGGCCCAGCGAGCGCCGGCATCTTTCCAATCAAGCCCTTGAAACAGTTGAACCTCGCTAATGTTTTGGGGCATCGGCGATACGGTGACCGCCACAATACCGTTACTAACACCATCAAAGGTGTATTCAACCCCATCAACAATCTGGCGGTCTACGCCGCTTTCTCCAAAGAAAAAAATGCTTTGCCCATCGGGTGTCCAAGACGGACCGGCCGCTCGACCGATGATGAACAGCTCGCTGCTCCCATCTGTATCGCCTACATACAAATTGTGCTGAACCCCGTTCCATTTGGTATAAGCCAACTCATAGGTATTCGCTTGGGGAACCGGCGTGGCTGTTGGGGCAGCGGTGGCCGTTGGTTCTGTCTCTAAATCGGCATCATGTTCCGAAATCTCTTCGCTTTCATCGATCAAATCCTTTCGGCTCGGTAGTGGCCTCAAGTTCGGCTTCGTCCGTAGCAGCGGCTATCGCCGTTTCATCCTCCACAATAACAAAGCTACCCGTTGCCAGCAACTCGCCCTCAACATACAGTTCCAGAACCCATTCGCCGGTTGATAGGGGTTCGCCGCCCGCATTAATGAAATAATCAAAAATGCCTGAGTCGGCTCCACTCCAAGGCTCTTCGCTGCGCAGCATTTCCTGATCATCTAAAAACCAAACGCGCTCCCAGGTATAATCGGGTGACAATCCGGCGTATTCAAAGATAGCGTGAACTTCTGTAATCTCGCCTTCAAATTCCGTTGCAGGGTCGATCGGTTCGTATTCTTCGGTGGCATCCAGAGCAAAAATAATCTCATCAATTTCGGGATCAGGCAGCGGCGTCGGCGAGGCTTCTTCCGTAGGTTCGGCCGCTACGGCCTCAGTCGGCTCTGCAGTCGGTTCGCCCAGTGCGTTTTCTTCAGTGGGTTCCGAAGTAGGCACCGACGTTGTTGTTCGTTCATCGGTCGCTGCGATTTCTACCGAAGTAAAAGCCTCGTCATCGATTAAATTGGCCGTAAATCTATCAACCGTATCGCCCATCAAATAAAAGCCCCCACCAACAAGCAGGGCGGCACACAATAACAAGGCGCAACCAATACCTCCAATAATAACGAGAGGATTTCGCTTTGGTTTCTCGGGGTCGGGGGGCGCACCCTCTAATCCGGCTTGGCCGCGCGTAGATAGTATTGTTCGGTCGTCGTCACTCATGTAACCTCCTGTAGCATCAGAAAAAAGTCACGAAAAGTAGCATATCATCTAGAGTTAACGGAG
>JAGRBZ010000669.1 GCA_020433805.1 Anaerolineae bacterium | reverse complement strand
GACCGCCGTGCTGGTTCCGCAGGAGGTCGAGCAGCTTTTTGAAAGTTTAGAGCGACTGCGGCTGCAAGGGTTATCGGTTATTTTCATCAGCCACAAACTCAACGAGGTTATGACCATTACCGACCGGGTTTCGGTGCTGCGGCTGGGCGAACACGCCGGTACGGTCGAGACGCCATCGACCAGTCCGGCGGAACTGGCCCGCATGATGGTCGGCCGCGAGACGTTCGGCGTGACCAAATCGGCGGGAAAACCGGCGCAGGGCAAGGTTGTGTTGGAAATGGCGCAGGTGGCGGCGCTGGATAACAAGGGGCTGCCCGCCCTAAAAAACATCACGCTCCGGGTCAGAACCGGTGAAATTCTGGGGCTGGCCGGGGTATCGGGCAACGGGCAAACCGAACTGGCCCAGGTGCTGGACGGCACGCGCTCGGCTACCGCCGGACAGATCAAGGTGCTGCACCACGATATCACCAATGCCGGGCCGGAGAAAGTGATGGCCGCCGGTGTGGGCCGAATTCCGGAGGATCGGCACGAGAGCGTCGTCGCCGAACTGTCGGTTGCCCAGAATATGGCCTTAGAGCATCTTCATGAATTTACGCGACAGGGGGTGCTCAATAAAAAGACGATCTTACAACACGCTCAAAAGCTCATCGCTGAATACCAGATCAAAGCTTCGCCCGGCGACAAAATCAGAACGCTGTCCGGCGGCAATATGCAGAAGGTGATTCTGGCCCGCGTGTTAGAGCGAAACCCCCAGGTTATCATCGTAGCCCAGCCAACACGCGGTCTGGACGTCGGCGCGACAGAGTATGTGCGCGGCAAGCTGCTGGAACAGCGACGCAAGGGAGCCGCCATCCTGTTAATCTCCGAGGATTTGGACGAAATTTTGGAACTGGCCGACACCATTGCGGTCATTTATGAAGGAGAGATTATGGATGTCTTACCGGCCGCCGAAGCCGAAACCGAGCGGCTGGGCTTGCTGATGTCCGGCGTAAAGGCCGATCAAGTGGGGGCGCATGGGCTTTAGAATCGAACGTATTCCGGCTCCCCTCTGGGCACGGCCTCTCATTCCCATTGCGGCCATCCTCATCACCTTTTTGCTGACAGCGACGCTGATTTTACTGGTCAACACCAATCCTCTGGACGCTTACTATTACTTTTTGATTGATCCTCTATCCAGCCGAGTCAGCGCCATCGAGGTGCTGGTTAAAGCGACACCGCTGCTGCTGACCGGTGCGGCGGTCACGTTTGCTTTCGTCGGCGGTTACTGGAACATCGGTGTCGAAGGACAGCTTTACGCCGGAGCGACAGCAGCTACGGCCATCGGCATCCAAATGCAGAACGCATCGCCCTGGGTTGCTATTCCGCTGATGATCAGCGGCGGCTTTGTGGCCGGGATGCTGTGGGCGCTGATACCGGCTTTGATGAAGGTTAAACTGGCCATCGACGAAGTGGTAACAACCTTGCTGCTCAACTCGGTGGCGATTTTTATGGTTAGCGCACTGCTTAATGGCCCGTGGCGCAACCCCATCTCGCAATGGCCACAGTCACTCGACATCGCGGCGACGGCCATTTTCCCCAAACTCATTCCGCGTTCACGGCTGCATTTAGGCTTTATTTTGGCACTGGTGATTATCGTCATCCTGTGGTTTGTGCTCACCAAAACCGCTTTTGGTCTCAAGATGCGGGCGGTGGGTCTCAGTCCCCAGGCCGCACAGTTTGCCGGGATTAATGTTCAGCAAACGATGCTTATTTCAGCGCTGGTCAGCGGCGGCATCGGCGGGGTAGCCGGCGTCAGCGAGGTGGCCGGTATTCACTATCACCTCATCGATGCCATTTCGCCGGGATACGGCTATACCGGCATTATCATCGCCACATTGGGTACGCTCAATGCGTGGGGCGTGGCGCTGGCGGCGCTCTTCATCGGCCTGATCGATACCGGGGCACAGACGGTCAGCCGGGCATTGGGTGTGCCGACCTATCTGGGCGATATTATTCAGGCGGCGCTGCTGCTGGTTACACTGGGCATGCTGCTGCTGCAACGCTATCGCATTACCCGAACCCGAAGGGAGGCGTGATGGAAGACGCTGCTTTTGTCACTTTTCTGGTCGGCCTGTTGGGCGCGACGCTTCGTGTGGCGACACCGCTGCTGTTTGCTACCATCGGCGAACTGTATACAGAACGCTCAGGCGTGCTCAATCTGGGCATCGAAGGCATTATGTTTTTGGGCGCGTTTGTGGGCTTCGCCGTCGCCGCAAAAAGCGCCGAGGCCGGGGTTGCCGGCTACCTATGGATAGGGCTGACCGGCGCGATTGTAGCCGGAATCATTATGGGACTACTGATGGGTTTTTTCAGCGTAACGTTGGGCGTCAACCAGCACGTATCGGGTTTGGGCATCACACTGTTGAGTACCGGACTGGCGCTGTTCGGCTTTCGGATGATCTTTGGACAGAGTTCGGTCCTGCCTTCCATCGAACCGTTTGCCCAGTTCTCGATTTTCGGCGACCTGCCGATCGTAGGTCCTATTTTCGAGCAGTATCTGCTTACCTACGTGGCCTTCATCGTGCTGCTGCCTCTGGCCTGGTGGCTGTTATATCGAACCAGTTTCGGCTTGGAACTCCGTTCGGTGGGCGAAAATCCCGAAGCCGCCGACGCCGCCGGGGTCAACGTCTTTCGGGTGCGCTACATCACGCTGGCCCTCGGCGGGGCGCTGATGGCGATTGGCGGCGCGTTTTTGTCGCTGGCCCAGTTGGGCGCTTTCTCACCGGGTATTATCGCCGGGCGGGGTTGGGTCTGCATCGCGCTGGTTATTTTCGCCAAATGGGATCCCATTCGGGCCATGTGGGGCGCGCTGCTGTTCGGCGGGGTGTTTGCGCTGCAACTGCGGCTGCAACTGCTCGATCTGGTCGATATTCCCTTTGAGTTTTTCCTGGCGCTACCGTACGTGGTAACCATCATCGCGCTGGCCTTGGCCGGTCGCAATGTGGCTTATCCGGGCGCGTATTTGAAGGCGTATCGGCGGGAGTAGGGTAGCGGACATGATGCCGATTTGATCGATCCGTTCGTGTGGTGAACCACTGAAGCACTGAAATGGATGAAAGCACTGATCACATTCAGTGGTTTCAAGATAATCAGTGGTTCAGTGGTTCACCTTTCTCCTTGAACTGGTCATGACGATGTTGATCAGCGTACTTGAGATCTCAAGTGAGGTCATGACGATGTTGATCAGCGTACTTGAGATCTCAAGTAAGGTCATGACGATGTTGATCGACGTACTTGAGATCTCAAGTAAGGTCATGACGATGTTGATCAGCGTACTTGAGATCTCAAGTAAGGTCATGACGATGTTGATCGACGTACTTGAGATCTCAAGTAAGGTCATGACGATGTTGATCAGCGTACTTGAGATCTCAAGTAAGGTCATGACGATGTTGATCGACGTACTTGAGATC
>JAGRBZ010000668.1 GCA_020433805.1 Anaerolineae bacterium | reverse complement strand
CGTTTTACGTTTTATCCTGTCAACCCCACGAAATCCTGTTGAGCCATATTTGTTTTATGCTTGTAAGCCGTCTACAAATGACTTATGGTCCACTGTTTGTAATCCCGCTTGGAGCGTTGCCGGAACTGCCGCTAAATCGCCAGACCAAAGTGCGGTGGTGTTTAGCCACAAGCCGGGAAAGACATCGCTGCGAATGATGCCTGCTTCATCGGCCTCAAGTGATTCATAAACGCCGCCGCACAACACAAACCAATCGATGCGTTGCTCATAAGCCTGGATAACCCCATACTCTTGCACTCCGCTGCGAGCATAAACCCGGCGTTTGACATGCATATCGTACGCGGCGCTGCTGGCAGCAATTTCGACAACGAGTTCCGGCGGTCCTTCCAGGTAATCGTCATCAGTAACCCGCGAGTGTCCGCCCAATTCCGCATCAAGCCTCAGCAATGCATCGGGCTGAACTTCATTTTTCCTCCAAACCACGCATCTGTAACTTTGAGTAGTCCTAACCTCCTGAACTCCTGAACTCCATAAACTCCATAAACTCTATCTTACCACGACCTTACGGCGAAATCAACGATTCCAAATCTCCCGCAATCAATCGCCCGTTAGGATCGACCGGCAGCGACGGTGTCTCGACCACAAACTGCTCGCCGGTATCGGGCAGCCACAGACCGAGCCGGATCGTCAAATTCGAGTCGACGGCTAGCGCCGATTCAGGGACGGGCGTGATGTCGAGATGAATAAGCTGCGGCGTCCAGGTTGAAGTTGGCCCTTCGGTTTTAACATCCCAGGCCCACAGTTGATGATCGGCCTGGGCGATGATGTTGCCATCGTCATCGACCAAATGGACGAAAACCGTATAGTTTTTGTCGGTCGCATCGGCCAGTCGCCAGGCCGTGACGAAGCCGTAGCCGCCGACGTTATCGCTCGATTCGCCGGGAAACTGCGCTTGCGGATCGATAAAGTGACCGAGAAATTCGATTGCGCCCTTATCAAACGTGGCCTGAGGCTGATCGGTCGAATATGTTGGCGGGTTGACCTGATAGATCTCGAAGTCACCTTGAGCGAAAACCGGCTGGAAATACTGCTCGTGCGCATATTTCTCAGGGTGGCGCATCGCTTCACGCTCGGCGGGGCCAACGAAGATATAATCCGCACCCAAATTTTGGAACATCTGGTAGCTCCAAACCGGCAGTCCATTATCGAACGCCTGCTGGCTCAGTTCATGGGCCAGCGCGATATCTCGCACCTCCGGATGAAAAACCACGGCCTCTCCCGTAGAAAAACCGATTGGCCGACTGCCCAACGACAACTGAAACCGTGAAGCATTACGATGCAGGCGATGCTGCACAACCGGCAGCACTTTCTCCTGCGGTACGGTCACTTCCGGCAGAGCGCGCAGCGTTTGATAAACTTCGGTCGTCAACTGCGGTTCGCTCCAGTACTTGGCTAAATCCATCGCCACAAATTCCCAGGCCGGATTGAGCATCCCCACGGCAATCAGCAGCAGCATCAGGCCAATCACCCCGATTTTAACCGGACGCGCCCAAGCAGCCTCAAAGAGGCGCACCATAAAATAGCCGGCAAACAGCGCCAGCACCAATTGACCCGGCATCAATGCCCTCAGCCCCAAATCGTTATTAAGCGTCAGTCCAATCTCCGACCAGCCGCGCCCTGAGGCAAAGAAGCTAACCATGACGAAGCCGATGACGAGGAGGATAGCGAAGAAAGGGAGTAGGGAGTTGGAGATGGGGAGATGGGGAGATGGGGAGATTGGAGATTGGAGACTAGAGACTGGAGATTGGAGATTTGCAGGTTCATGCTGATCGCTGATTGCTGACCGCTGACCGCTAACTGCTAACTGCTGACGGCTAACCGCTAACTGCTGACCGCTAACTGCTAACTGCTGACCGCTAACTGCTACCTGCTGACCGCTAACTGCTACCTGCTGACGGCTAACTGCTAACCGCTGACCGCTAACTGCTAACTGCTGACCGCTGAAAGCTGACCGCTGAAAGCTCAAAACCAGCCCCCCCAAGCCCGCAACAAGAAGTGCTCCCATTTCGATGAAAAAGTGGAGTGGGAGATCGAGAACTCTGGCCCACACAGCGTTGCCGAAAGCGGTTTGAAAAGGGCGCAGGATAGCCCAACTGTCGAGTGTGGGGATGACGAAGGCGATGCCCGATTTGGGTGCGTTGGGGCCGATTAAACCGGCGATAAACGGCGATGCCACAGCAATGAAAGCCACAGCTACGAGCGCATAGCCAAAAAAGAGCTGTCGGGCGTCGTCGAACCCCTGGTGGCGATAGGTTGTGCCGATCTGCCACAGCGCAAAGAGAAACAGCGCCGCCGCTACAATAACGGCGATCCACGTACTGTGGCCCAGCAGAGAAAACAGCAGCAGCGGCATGATAATCAGCAACTTGCGGCGATCTTTAATCGCAAGGTAAAGCAAGCAGCCCAGGCACACAATCGTCAATGCAGTGAGATGCTGCGGCACCCAGACGTGATGGGCATAGAACGTATTAAGCCGCAGCGACAGCGCCGACACCCAGTTATCGATATGCTCACGCGGCAAATAGACACCGATCGGGATCGGCCCATCGGGAAAGTTGGCCCGGTATTTCTCGATGGTGCGGTGTAGGATAGGAATAACGTCCAGCCCGCCGATCACCGTCGCAAAGGCCAGCGACCAGACTGCGGCGGCGCGATTCTGGAAAAGACGCTGGGCCAGCAGAAAAAAGATGCTGCTAAAACTCAGGGAGGCCAGCACGATGACCGTTACAAACGTCTGGTGCAAGAAGGGCGGGCCACTTTGCAGCAGATCGAGCGTCGCTCCGTTGAGATGCAGGAAATAATAGTAAACCAGCGGCTCATCGGGAAACATGCCGTAGAAGAACATGCTGGTCGGCGGCACGCCGGTATAGCGCAGCGCAAAAGCCACGCCGTAATGCTTCTGCCAATCCTCCATTTGAACCGGATAGTAGCCCTGCGGCGTTTCGAGTTCAAAGTAGGCCAGGTAAACGCCCACTGCCGTAATGCCCATCAGCAGCACGATCACCAGGCGTGTCCACAGCGAGGCTCCGTCGAGGTCGATGGGCGGCGGTTCATCGCCCATGTCCGGCGGTCGGTAACTGACCCAGGCTGCCATCGCCAGAATGTACAACGTGAAAACAATCAACACCGTCCACCGATTAAACCCGAACAGCAAACTGCTCCAGTAAATCACAATCGGCGAGGTTACCAGCCCCAAGGCCGTACTAAGCGCGATGTTTTTGAAAGTCCACACGCCCTCCGTTAGCTCCAACCGGCGGGTTAACTGTCCCCCCGGCAAAAAAATGAGGAGCAGGAGCCCACCGAAGGTTGCTATCGGCGCAATCGGTATCAAAATCAGGGCTAGCGCGGCCAGCGTGGCGAAAAGTGAGTATCGAAACCAGGGTGAAGATAAAATTTGTCGCATCAGAAATTGTCGATT